>NZ_MQTZ01000012.1 GCF_001939115.1 Leptolyngbya sp. 'hensonii'
GCTGGTAAAGGCGGGCAAAGTAAATGAACATACGTCGGGTAAAATGAGCTTCCGCGTAGGACTGAGAGTCCAGATGCACCAGGAAGGTCATCTCCACTCCTGCCTGCTTGACTGACACCAGCAGGTGCAGGACCTTATCATACCCAGAGGTGAGGTAAGCAAAGTATTCCTGCTGCAGGAACTGAATCGAATCGGGGTCGATCGTCTGGGCCAGCTCAGGGATGAACAACTCCAAAAACTCCAGGAAGAAGGTGGAGAGGAGTGCTTTGAACAGACGATCGTGGTCAATCATGCGCGCAATACTTATAGTACTGGCGATCTATTATAGGGGGAGGAGGGTTACTCTGCCTCCCCAATCAGCTCAAACGGTGCCCAAGCGATCGAGGCTGGATGATTTTTCCTGGCGTCCAGCATCGCTTGTCCCAGGGCAGGGTCACAGCCCTGGTTCAGATTAGCGGGTGATCGTCTGTTCTTCCTGGCAACAGGACAACATTCTCCAGCCACCCTTCCAGGTCAGAGATCGTCGAAAAGTTCAAGAACGCCACTGCCAGAGTTTCCAGTTGCTCCAGGGTCAGGGTGTGGATTTGGGCGATGGTGCGATCGGGTAGAGCACCCAACTTCTGGGTGAGTTGACGCAGGAGGAGCTTGCGTTCGCCCTGTTCAATGCCCTGTTCAATGCCCTGTTCAATGCCCTGTTCAATGCCTCGTTGCATCCAACTGGTGACAATCTCCATAACGCCCCGCTGCTCCCTTTCCTCCAGTCTACCAATCTCAGCTTYAAACACCTGYTCCTCCTGTGGATTCAACGGCAAGTAAGTG
Organism: Leptolyngbya sp. 'hensonii'; assembly: GCF_001939115.1. Taxonomy (GTDB): domain Bacteria; phylum Cyanobacteriota; class Cyanobacteriia. The sequence continues at coordinate 820 of NZ_MQTZ01000012.1, forward strand.
TCCACAAAACTGGAAATCAACCGCATSCGGGCGGGTTCCAACCGCAGGGTGGCCAGCAATCGCAGACATTGYGCYTTCACCCGGGGTCTATCAGTCGGTTCAATCCGCATCTTGCTCATCAAMGCCGCTGCCACCGGGTTGGCCTGACTGAGGTAATCSCGCCAGTTGAGGCGATTCAACTGAATTGAGGCAAAGTTGAACTCCAGCACCTTGAGACTGGGAAACTCCACTCGATGCTGATGGGGTTCTTCCCGATAGGGTTCATCAAAGGAAAACACCACCACCGGGTAAATTCGCTGCAAGTGCCGCTGGTAAAGGCGAGCAAAGTAAAAGAACATACGTCGGGTAAAGTGRGCTTCCGCGTAGGACTGAGCTTCCAGATGCACCAGGAAGGTCATCTCCTCTCCYGCCTGCTTGACTGACACCAGCAGGTCCACGACCTTTTCCTCCCCAGAGGTGAGGTCATCAAAGTATTCCTGCTGCAGGAACTGAATCGAATCGGGGTCGATCGTCTGGGCCAGCTCAGGGATGAACAACTCCAAGAACTCCAGGAAGAAGGTGGAGAGGAGTGCTTTGAACAGACGATCGTGGTCAATCATGCGCGCAATACTTATAGTACTGGCGATCTATTATAGGGGGAGGAGGGTTACTCTGCCTCCCCAATCAGCTCAAACGGTGCCCAGGCGATCGGGTCGGGATACTTCTGTTTTGTGTCCAGCATCGCTATTGCCTGCTCATACTGTGAGAGGGAATGCTTGTCTATCCGGAGGTAGCTCTAATAGATGAACAGGCTTGTGTTTGCAGCATTAGCATGGAGAGAACTATCGGAGGTGATCCCATGCTGGATATTTCCGCTCCTCTTCTCTTCATTCCCCACGGTCATTGTTATCTCTGGAAACCAGGACTGGTCTGGCTGCATGTGGTGGGAGATTCCCTAACTGGATTGGCTTACTACTCCATTCCCTGTGGTTTGATCTACTTTGTGCAGAAGCGAGAAGACTTGCCTTTTAGCTGGATCTTCCTGCTGTTTGGATCTTTTATTATTGCCTGCGGAACTACCCACTTTCTGGAGGTCTGGACTGTTTGGCATCCCACTTACTGGCTCTCGGGACTGGTCAAGGTGTTGACGGCGATCGTGTCCCTGTATACGGCGGGTGCTCTGGCTCCCCTGATCCCTAGAGCCCTTGCCCTGCCTAGGCCAGCTCAGTTGGAGGCTGCTAACCGGGATCTGGAACGGGAGGTTGCCGATCGCAAACGGATTGAGGAAATCCTGCGCCAAAGTGAGGCCCGCTATCGGGCGATCGTGGAAGACCAGACGGAACTGATTACCCGGTTTCGCCCGGATGGGACGTTGACCTTTGTTAGTGAATCCTACTGTCGATTCTTTCGGAAACCCCGTGAAGCCCTGATTGGACAAAACTGCAAGCCGCTGATTGTGGAAGCCGATCTGGACAGGGTGGCTCAAACCCTCAACACATTGACCCTGGAGCATCCCGTTGCCTTGATTGAGAATCGGGTCATCATCAACGGAGAAATCCATTGGATGGAGTGGATTAATCGAGCCCTGTTTGATCAAGACGGACAATTGATTGAATTTCAGGCAGTGGGGCGGGATATTACGCAGCGTAAACAGGTCGAGTCCGCATTAGCCGAGAGTCAGCGCTTTATTCAAAAGATTGCCGACACCACACCCGTTATTCTCTATGTGTACGATCTGCTGGAGCAGCGTAATGTTTACATCAATCGGGACGTATCGACTTTTCTGGGGTATACACCGGAGGATAGGCAGCCCCCGGAAGCAGATGGCCTGTTGACCCTCCTCCATCCAGAGGACGCGATTTCACTGACGGCTCAGGCCGATCGCTGGAGAACTGCCCGGGAACAGGATATTCTCTACCGTGAATACCGCCTGCAACACAAACTGGGAGAGTGGCGCTCCTTCCTCTGCCACGAAACGCTGTTTGCTCGCACAACGGAGGGACTGCCCTGGCAAATTCTGGGTGCTGCCGTGGATATCACAGCCGCCAAACAACTGGAGGAAGTTCGCAAAGCCGAGGAAAAACTCCAGAATTCCCTCAGGGAAAAGGACGTGCTGCTAAAGGAAATTCATCATCGGGTTAAGAATAACTTACAACTGGTTTATAGTCTGCTCCGTCTGCAACACCGCCATCTGGAGAATCAACAGGCCGCTGGAATTTTGCTGGAGAGCCAGAATCGCATCAAGTCTATTGCCCTGATTCATGAAAAGTTGTACCGGTCTGAAGACCTAGCCAGGGTTAATTTGACCCAGTACATTCCCAGTCTAGCGGCCCATCTGTTCAGTTCTTACAAAATTAATGCGGGCCGTATTCATCTGGAAACCCAGGTGGATGATATTTCCCTGGTGATTAATACCGCAATTCCTTGCGGCCTGATTATCAACGAACTCCTGTCTAACGCCCTGAAATACGCCTTCCCACCCCATTGGGAGCAAGAGGGAATGATCCGCATCAGTCTCTATGCCAATTCTGATCAGACCGTTACGCTAATTGTTGAAGATAATGGAATTGGTATTCCAGAAAGTTTTGATTTTGCAACAACTGAATCCTTGGGTTTGCGGCTAGTTAAGGATCTGGTACTTCAACTGGAAGGCACGATTCAACTCCAGCATTATCCAGGCACAACATTCCACATAATTTTTCCTGGAGATGAATGTGTTAGGGCAAACGACACCTGTACTTAATCCCTTGCAGCCTATCCGCATTCTGGTGGTTGAAGATGAAATGATTATTGCTAGGGATATTCAGGGTTGCCTGGAAAATCTGGGTTATGTTGTGTCAGCGGTAGTGCCTTCTGGGTTGGAGGCGATCGAGACTGCTGCTGCAAGCAGACCTGATCTGGTGCTGATGGATATTCGCTTGAAGGGCACCATGGATGGCATCCAGGCTGCTGAGCAGATCTGGAAACGGTTTCAAATCCCAATTATTTATTCCACCGGCTATTCAGACCCCAAGACCTTACAACGGGCTAAGGAAACGGGTCCCTTTGGGTATGTGCTTAAACCTGTGGAAGAGCGGGAACTCTTTGTGGCGATCGAGACGGCTCTCCACCGCTACCGCCTGGAGCAGGATCTGCAACAGCGAGAACAATGGCTGACCACCATTTTGAGGGGAATTGGGGATGGGGTGATTGTGACAGATGAATGGGGCTATGTGAAATTTCTGAATCCGATCGCCGAAGCCATAACTGGTTGGTGGCACGCGGATGCCTATGATCAGCTCATTACAGAGGTGTTTCAACTCCTGCATGAGGAAACCCGACAGCCCCTGAGCAATCCAATTCTGCAGGCACTCCAGCGAGGTGTGCCAGTTTATCCAACAGATACAGCCCTGCTCCAGAGCAGAAAGGGCCAGGAAATTCCCATCAGTGACAGTGCTGCCCCCCTGAGAGACGATCGGGGGGCCATTACGGGGGCCGTGCTGGTGTTTCGAGATGTGACCCAGCGTCGTCTGGCTGCGGAGCACCCCCAGATTGTCGCGCGAGCGCAGGAGATGGAAGTCCAGATGGCTGAGCTGCAACGGCTGAGCCAGATGAAAGATGATTTTTTGAGTACCGTGTCCCATGAGTTGCGAACTCCCCTGACCAGTATTATCTTGGCGATTAATATGCTGGAGGTGTCCCTGAAGATTCGGGCCCAGAGCAACCTGGCTGATGTTCTGCTTCCCGATCGGGTCAACCATTACCTGGGAATTTTGCGGGAACAATCCCGACGGGAATTAGACCTGGTTAACGATTTGCTGGATTTTCAACGCCTCAGTGCCAATGCCTATCCTCTGGATTGGGCTGAAATTCCGCTCGCAACCTGGCTTCCCTCCCGGATGGAAGACTTTCGGGAGCGTGCCGAGGTTGCCCAACTTCAACTCCAGGTTGATCTGCCCTCTGATCTGCCGATTCTGATTTCGGATGCGGCAGGGCTAAATCGGATTATGGCCGAATTGCTGAACAATGCCTGTAAGTACACCCCTCCCGGTGGGAAGATTACGGTTGCGATCGCCCAGGGGGCAGATGCAGCAGCCCCTGGGCTGGCCCAGTGTCCTGCCATCCAGATTACGGTCACCAATACTGGGATTGAAATTCCTGACACTGAACTTCCGCGTGTCTTCGATCAGTTCTATCGAGTTCCCTGCCACGATCGTTGGCGAGAGGGGGGCACGGGTCTGGGACTGGCTCTGGTGAAGAAAATGGTCGAACATTTAGGTGGTTCGATTCGGGTAACGAGTGGTGCAGGGGCCACCTGTTTTACGGTGGAATTGCCGTTGCGACCCGATCCAGCCCTCTATCAGCATAGCAACTGATCAATCATCCGATTTGCTTGGGCTTCATAGCTACCGCCGAAGAGATTGAAGTGATTCAGGATGTGATAGAGGTTGTAGAGGATCTTGCGGCGTTGATAGCCAGCCGCTGGCGGCAAGATCTCCGCGTAGCCCTGATAGAATGCGTCAGGAAACCCGCCAAATAACTCGGTCATGGCCAGATCCACTTCCCGATCGCCATAGTAAGGGGCTGGGTCAAAGATCACAGGCTCTCCACTCGCCAGTACCGCCGCATTGCCAGACCACAGATCGCCATGCACCAAGGCAGGATGGGGATGGTGATCCGTCAAAAGGTGGGGAATGGCAGCCAGAAGCTGATCTTGCCGGGGGAAGTGGCCACCCCGTCTACGACCCAGTTGGAGCTGATAGCCAATCCGATGGTCTGTGAAGAACTTGGCCCAACTTGCGGTCCAGGGGTTGATCTGGGGAGTGCTCCCGATCGTATTGGCACGGTCCCAGCCAAACTGGGCTGCCCCCGGTGCCTGGTGGAGGGCAGCCAGTTGACGGCCCATCTCCCGCCAGGACTGGCTACTGCCCCGGCCCAGATCCAGCCATTCCAGCACCAGGTAGGCCGATCGTTCAGCGATCCCGACACAGATGGGCCGAGGAACACGGATGGTGCCTGTGGCCTGCATCTGTTGTAGACCCAGCAGTTCGGCCTCAAACATTGCCATTTGGGAGACCTGATTGAATTTGACAAAATAGGTCCGCTGACCATCAGAGATGGCCTGCCCCTGATTGATACAGCCCCCACTCACTCCCCGTCGATCGACAAGCTGGAAAGGCTGGCCAGTGGCGCTACTAATTTGGGCCGCAATGTCATTCCACATAAGCTTCAATCTGGTTCAAAAACGCGACCCAGGGCAGCCGGTGGGGTGGCTTGCAGGGTCTGGGTTAGGAGTCGTCCGAGGGGAGCAGGCAGTCTAGCCAGGAGCTTTTCCAGCCAATCGCTAGAGGTAATTCCCAGCGCAAAGATCATCAGGACAAAGGGCGCAACCGTGAGGACCTGGGTTGGCACAGATGGGAGATAGCTCTGGGCATTGCCTGCTAGGGATTGGAGGATGCCAAACAGATAGGCTCCCAGGGCTACCCGTAAAGGATTCCAGCCTCCGAAGATGACGATCGCCAGGGCAATCCACCCATAGCCAGCCGTGTGCCGATGGCTCCAGCCCGCTTTGAAGTCCAGAGAGAAAGCGGCTCCCGCGATACCCATCAGGGCTCCCCCCAGAAGGACATAGAAGTAGCGGAGCCAGATCACATTGTACCCACGGGCGAAAGCCGCCGCTGGTTGTTCTCCGATTGCCCGCAGCAGCAGGCCATGGTGCGTGCGATAGAAGTAAATCCAGGTGAGAATTACCAGCAGAAAGCTGAAGTAGACGAGGATATCGCTCTGAAACAGCAGCGGCCCCAGGATGGGTATATCCTGCAGGATCGGGATCTTGAAGCTGGGTACGGTAGGACCTGGAATTCGTACAAAGGGATTACCCAGAAAGGAAGACAGGTCACTACAGAGGAGCGCCAGCACAAATCCGATCGCAATCTGGGATTGTTTCAGTGTCAGGGCTCCAAAAGCCACCACCAGCGCGATCAGGGCTCCCACGACCGCAGCAGCCAGAAACCCCATGAGCAGGCTGTTTGTGGTTTTGGCGATCGCAAACCCCGCCATCGCTGCCACCATAATGGTCCCCTCTGCCGAGAGATTGATTACCCCAGCCCGCTCCGTAATCGTTTCGCCAATACAGGCGAAGACAAGTGGTGTTGCCGTTGCGATCGCGGTTGCCAGAATTTGCAGGAATTCAGAGAAATTTGTCATTTGTCATTGGTTATTGGTCATGCGTTGCCCAATGCCCTGGCCCAGGAGGGCAAATAGTACCAGAGTGCCCTGGATGATACCAGCCAGGGAAGATTCTAGATCCAGAGAAAGGGGAAGTTGCAGGCTGCCAATATTGAGGGCACTGAAGAAGAAAGCCACAGGCCCAATCAGCAGGGGATTGAAGTTGATCAGCATCACCACCAACAGGGCCAAGAAGCCGAGATTGCTGGAAATGCTGGGAATCAACCGGTGAAAGATGGCCAGAACTTGCAGAGATCCTGCCATTCCAGCGCACATGCCGCAGATGGCAAAGGCACTGAGCAGACGCTGCAGTGAGGGGATGCCCAGGAGATATGCCGCACGAGAATTCTGACCTACAGCCCGGAGTTGCAATCCAAAGGATGTTGCTCTCAGGGTCAGAATGGTCCCAATCACGACCAGCAGCGCGATCAGAAGGGAGATCGGACTGGCCTCTGTTTTACCCCAGGTTCCCAACCAAAGCGACTGATCAAACAGTTCCGTCCCGCTCATGGAGGCTACACCGGGCCGTTGCCAGGGACCGAAGATCAGGTACAGGGCCAGTCCCTGGGCCATGAAGTTGAGTCCCAACCCGGCGAAAATCTCGTTAATGCGGCCATAGACGTTCAGTGCTCCAGCAAGCAATCCCCAGATCAGGCCCCCGATCGCCCCAGCCCCGATCCCCAGCAGGATCACCATTGGAGGGGGCAAGACACCCTGGAATATTCGGAGAGCCAGAGTGGTGCCGATCGCCCCAGCAATGATCTGCCCTTCGACCCCCAAATTATAGAGCCCTGCCGTAAAAGTGAAGATGAGGCCACTGGCACAGAGCATTAGGGGCGCGAGGGTTGCCAGGACCCGGGCTAGTTGGTCTGGTGTCCCCACCGCCCCCCGGATCAGTTGGCTGAGCACCATGACGGGCGATGCTTTCGCGAGAAGAATTACCCCTCCAATGAAGAGAAGGGACAGGATCAGGGAACTGACTTGATAAAAGACAGATTTGGGCATTAGCCTTGCTGATTTAGAAAGACCTCCCCTGGGGAGAGTCCAATAGGAAATGTCTGGAAATCATCTTAGGGCTTCTCGGCTGTTGCGGCGTTCCTTTTCTGTAAGGCTCCGATCAGTCGTCTCCCCAATGCCCGAACAACTTTGCGTTGCTCCAATAGATGCAACAGAATTAGGGCTAGGAAGGTATAGGCCAGCCAGAAATGCAAACTCCGACCTACCCCAACCAGGGCTGCATTCTGGGGAAATAAGTCTGGCAGGGTCAGGCCGAGAAAATGAACATTGCTACTCTTAAATGAATTGGAGAAGAAAAAACCACTGATGGGGACAGCTACCATGAACAGGTAGAGGACTGTATGCAAGATAAAGACTAACCCCCACGCTGGTGTAAATCGGGGTAGGCGATGGATATATTTGCGCCACCAGACCCGCAGCAACACCAGAACTCTCCAGGTCAGCAACCCCATGGCTAGCACACCCATGGCCTTGTGGAAGTCGTAGAGTTCAGACCGGAAGTCAGTGCCACGTGGGAGACGGGCCATAAAGCTACCGACTGTGAACAGGACCAGGTAGCAGGCAGCCATGATCCAGTGAAGATTCATCAAATGCTTGAAGGCGGAGTTTAGGCGAGGACGGGCAGATTGTACTGTGGTCGATGTGGAAGCGGGGCTGACCGGTGGATGGAGAGGAGATGACATAGGCACATCCCATTCACAGAAAGTTGATGCTCTAAATTCAGGTTATACCCAATTCTTGTCGGACGTTGTTCAGAGGCTTGTGCCAGTTGGCTTCAAAAGGGTAGGCAATCAGAGGTCTGACCCGAAATCCCAATCGAAAGCCTCGCAGCACTGTAGCTAGGGTTTTAAGGACCTGGCCAGGATGCCCCATCATGTACCAGGGCAGATGGGACAGGACAAAGACATTCAACAAATCCCGATACTGAATCAGAACGAACGCAGCCAGACCAAACTCCCCGATCGGACTGCTGTCAAACCCGGTGATGACATGATGCACGTCATGGGAAAGGGCCATCCGCCGCCCCAGCCAGGTATCGTTTTCCTCAGAGAAGGCTTCCGGGTCAAAGCCCTGATCCAGGATGTGGCAGGCGTAGGCGTATCCCAGGGTGTGGGGTGGGAGTTGGGCCAGTTCCGCCAGGTTCAACTGGATCATCTGATTGGCCAGAGGTTTAGCCTGACGGGCCAGCCGCCCTGCGACCCAGCGGGTCCAGTTGCTGTGTTGACCTGCGGCCAGGATGTGCAAAATTCCCTGGGAGGGATGGTTCAGGAACACTCGATACGCCTGCCCCACTTCGGACCAGTTCATCCCTGTTAGAGGGTTGATAGCCTGCATCAGGTCAGCCCATCGCTGGATCAGAGAGGGGGAATTTGAATGGGGGGCAACTGGGTGCAACATAAAAGAGACCTCCTGGGTGAATATGCATTAAACTGAATATGCATTTATTTGCATATTAAGAATATATATTCAACTAAGTGCATAAGTCAACCAGGTCTGGAAATTTCCTCTGGGGACAGGGTTGCACTGTCCCCAGTCGCATCCGGTTTAGCCGTTGCCCTCAGGGTTCTCAGGGTTCAGGCTGGAGGCAGGAGGAAATTCCACGCTTTGGGCCTCTGCCAGTTCCATGGAACGAGGTTGTAACCCGCTTCCTTTATGGGAGCCGTCACAGAAGGGATAATTCTGAGATCGGCCACAGGTACAGACCCAATAGGTGCCAGCTTCCAGTTCACGGGTGATGGGTTGAGTGCTCACAGAAGATTCCTCTCTAGAATTGGTTTACAAGTTCATTGTATGTATTCAAACTATCCTGGACGAAACTCTGAATTAACGCTCATCAATCAGGGTTGTCAACTGCTGATCAACGGCCTGAAGATAGGCTCGATCGGTCAGGGCTGCTTTGTCCAGCAGCTTAGACTGGACCGCACTATTGACGACATCTTCTGGCTGCAGCCGACCGAGCTGGTATGCCAGCAGCAGGGATTGATATCCAGGCGTTCCCTGATTTTTGAAGTATCCCTGGTAAGCCAGTTGTGCCAGGTTAAATGGCTGCAGCCGACGATTGGCAGCAGAGGACTGTAAGGCAGAAGGAGCAGCCGCTACTTGCTCGGCCTTAGCGGTAGGAGTGAGTGTAATTAGAGCCAGAGTTGTCAGAGCCGACAGGGTGAATGTGCGAAGCGATAGATTCATATCAACCTCCGATTTGACTTGGGTGTGATTGTTTGGAGTGAAACTATTTATGTTCTAACATATTTTTAGTTTGAATGCAAACTATTTTGGTGAAATCTATTTCAACGGGGCCTATAACGGTTTGTATGCGGATTCAATCCGGCCCATCCCGCTAAGACAATCCCCTGGGTTGGGGCTGGGCTATGGTTGCTGTCTCGGTGCAAAGCACTATATACTCTCGCCAGGGAATTGGTACTATAGCTGTAGTCAGGCAAAGCTTGGCAGTGGCACGTCAGAAAGCCTTCCTAGACTTGGCAATTAACCTGTTGGAATTGTCCTCAGCTTTCTGAGCAAAGCTATATTTTCTGACAGATTCAAAATATGTATTGCTAATCCTTGTGCAGGACTCCATCATTGTGCGATTGCTGTCTGGCTTCTTGCTACTCAGTCTCCTGGGTATGCCTTCCGGTCAGGCCCAGTCGATCATTTCAGCCAGTGACGGCACCCAGACGATCGTCACCCCCAATGGCACCATCCTCACCATCACGGGTGGCCAGATCTCCGGCGATGGGGCCAACCTGTTCCACAGCTTTGCTCAATTTGGCCTCAATTCCCAGCAAATTGCTAACTTCCTCTCCACGCCAGGGATTCAGAACATTCTGGCCCGGGTAGTGGGCGGCGACCCCTCCATCATCAACGGCCTGATTCAGGTAACGGGCAGCAATGCCAACCTGTACCTGATGAATCCAGCCGGGATTGTCTTCGGTCCCACGGCCAGTCTGAATGTGCCTGCAGCTTTCACCGCAACAACCGCCAATCGCATTGGCTTTAGTAATGGAGGGCAATTCAATACTGTCGGTCCCAACAGCTACGCAACACTCACGGGACTGCCTCAGGACTTCACCTTCACCGCCCTGCAACCGGGAGCGATCGTCAATGCCGGTCAACTCACAGTGGGGCAGGGCCAGGCAGTGACCCTGTTGGGGGGGGTGGTGATTAACACCGGTACGATCGCGGCACCGGGAGGACAGATCACGATCGCTGCAGTTCCAGGTCAGAAGCTGGTGCGGGTGTCCCAGTCAGGCAGTTTGCTAAGTCTGGATTTGCCGGTGGGGACCGGGCAGATGGGTAGCAGCATCCAGGCTCTGGACTTGCCTGCCTTGCTGGCCAGTCCTGCTGTGACAGGAGCCACGGGGGTGGTGGTGGAGAACGGGGAGGTGAAGCTGACCAGTGCCAACACGGTGATTCCGACTACCGCTGGAACTACGATCGTGGCGGGCACCCTCACCACCGCTTCCCCATCGGCTCAGTCTGAGATTAAGGTTCTGGGCGATCGGATCGGGCTGTACGCTGCCCACCTGGATGCCTCTGGTCCCAGTGGGGGCACGATTCTGATCGGAGGAGACTATCAAGGCCAAGGCACCATCCCCAATGCCCAGATTACCTATGTCAGCCCTGATTCGATGATTCAAGCGGATGCGATCGGCCAGGGGAATGGGGGCAAGGTGATTGTCTGGGCCGATCAGACCACCGTCTTCCGGGGTAGTATCAGTGCCCAGGGGGGACCAACCGGAGGCGATGGGGGTTTTGTCGAAGTATCAGGCAAGCAGAACCTGGGTTTCACCGGTCAGGTCAGCACGGTAGCACCCCAGGGGCAAACTGGCACTCTCCTGCTCGACCCGGATAATGTCCAGATTATTGGCAGCAATCCTGCACCTCAAGATCTGCAATTTATCGACGGTCAGATCCTGGCCGGGGATGCCCCCCCGGCCACCTTCGTGATCTCAGATACAGCCCTGGGAAGCTTTGCTCTGGCTAACAGCGATATTGTGGTCCAGGCCAACAGCAACATTGCCTTTGACTCCAATCTGTTTATGGTCTTTGCTGGAGGAACAGGGTCGATCGTCCTGATTGCCGATGCCGATAACAACGGAACCGGTTCCTTCTTATTGCCGTTTACGTCTGTGATTGTCACCAATGGCAAATCCCTGTCCATTGCGGCGGCTCAACTGGCCATTGCCGGAGATATCGGCACCACGTCAGCTTTTGGCCAGGGAGGCAATATTACGCTGACCACCCAGAGCAGCGCCAGTCTGGGAAATCTTCTGAGCGATGGGTTATTGGGTGGGGGGCAGGTGACGATCGCCGCGACTGGAGCAATTCAGGTGTCTTCCATCAGTGCCCAATCCAGCAGTGGCCCGGGGGGGAATGTCAGTCTTTCGACCCAGGGTCAGGTCACTGTGGGAACGATTGGGAGTGATGGGTTGTTGAGTGGGGGGCAGGTGACGATCGCTGCGACTGGAGCGATTCAGGTGTCTTCCATTAGTGCCCAATCCAGCAGCGGCACCGGTGGGAATGTCAGTCTTTCGACCCAGGGCCAAGTCACTGTGGGAACAATTGGGAGTGATGGGTTGTTGAGTGGGGGGCAGGTGACGATCGCTGCGACTGGAGCAATCCAGGTGTCTTCCATTAGTGCCCAATCCAGCAGCGGCACCGGTGGGAATGTCAGTATCTCCACCGCCGACCTGTTTCAGGCTACGGGCACCTTTCTGGCAGTGAATGGTCTGGATGCCAGTATTGCCACGATCGGAGCAACCGGCGGCGGAGCCATCACGATCACTCAAGGAGGAAATGGTCTCATTCCTTTCACGATCGGGGATGCCTCCCAAAATGGAACGGCTGGCGTGGTCACCTCTGGGTCCAATACGTTGCTGGTGGGTGAATCTTTCCAGTTCAGGACCATTCGGGGCAATATCCGCATCAATGGGCTTGAACCGCAAGAAGTGACTTTCCAGAAAGAAATATCTCTGCCCCAGGAAGAAAAGCTGGAGATTAAACCGGCTTGCGGTCTTTCTGGCACAGGCTCCAGCTTTACCGCTCTGGAACAGCAGTTTACGGCTACCTATGAGCGTTACTTTGGGCATGGGGGGGGGAGAACCAGCGCCGACAGTGCTTGTGCTTCTCTTGCCAACATTGCTGAAGCAACGGGGGTTAAACCAGCTTTGATTTATGTCAGTTTTGCCCCACCAGGGGATAGGCTGCAGAAATCTTTCCCAGGGATGGGCGAAATCCTGTGGCAATGGGCTGCACCGGGTTTTGCTGTCAGTCTTTCCGATCCACAGCAATCTGGAGTGCCTAAAGCTCAGGACCGTGATCAACTGGTTATGATCCTGGTGACGGCTAAAGGGTTAACCCAGAAAAAAATTCCAGTCAGCCGCATGGAAGTGCTCCAGGCGGCCAAGCAACTGCGCATCAGTGTCAGTAATCTACGGGACGATTACCAGATACCGGCTGAGCGGCTCTACCAGTGGTTGATTGCTCCCCTAGACCCTATCCTGCAACAGCAGAACATCGAGAATCTAGTATTCATCATGGATACGGGATTGCGGACCCTGCCGATCGCGACCCTCTACGATGGCCAACACTTTCTGGTTGAAAAATATAGTGTCGGTCTGATGCCCAGCCTCAGCCTGACGGATACGCGCCGGGTCAGTATTCGAGAAGCTCAGGTGCTGGCCATGGGAGCCTCCCAATTCAAAGACCAGAGTCCGCTTCCAGCCGTTCCCATAGAACTAATGATGATTACCCAACGTCTTCGGGCTGGGAAATCTTTCCTCAATCAGGATTTCACTATCAGTAATCTAAAAAGCCAGCGCAGCCAGAATCCAGTGGCCATTCTGCATCTCGCGACCCATGGGGAGTTTCGCGCTGGTTCTGCCGCTAACTCCTATATTCAGTTCTGGGATCGGAGGCTGGGGCTGGATGAAATCCGCCAGTTGGGGCTGAATAACCCGATCGTCGAACTGCTGGTGCTGAGTGCCTGCCGGACTGCCGTGGGCAGCGACGAGGCCGAACTGGGCTTTGGTGGGCTGGCGGTACAGGCGGGAGTGAAAACCGTGCTGGCCAGTCTCTGGTATGTCAGTGATGAAGGCACCCTGGCATTGATGACGCAATTCTACGAGAGCCTGAAGACGGCTCCCACAAAGGCGGAAGCCCTGCAGCAGGCTCAGGTTGCTATGTTACGGGAGCAGATTTATCTGGACCAGGGAAAACTCATCTACCTGGGAGATCCTGGTTTGGTAGAGTTGCCAGCCCCCTTCCAGGATAGGCAGCGTCAAGTACTTTCCCACCCCTATTATTGGGCTGCTTTCACCATGATTGGAAATCCCTGGTAGCCTGGAGGGGTTTCATGAAGTTTTTGCGGATTGACCTGCCTGTAGCAGAGTTTGGCAGAATGAATTAATGATATCCGTAGTTTTACCGATCGCCTGTCAGCCGCAGCAGTAGTCAGAAATCTATGAAGTTTATCCAGCCCCTTTGTCGAGCACTCCCCCTGCTCCTATGGCTCACTGTTGCGTCGTTGGCACCTGCCCGGAGCCAGTCGATCATTCCAGCTAGTGACGGCACCCAGACGATCGTCACCCCCAATGGCAATATCCTCAATATCAGCGGGGGGCAGCTTTCTGGGGATGGCGCTAACCTGTTTCACAGCTTTACCCAGTTTGGCCTCAGTTCCCAGCAAATTGCTAACTTCCTCTCTATTCCTGGGATTCAGAACATTCTGGCCCGTGTGGTCGGAGGAGACCCATCCGTAATCAATGGGTTGATTCAGGTAACGGGCAGCAATGCCAACCTGTACCTGATGAATCCGGCAGGGATTGTCTTCGGTCCCACGGCCAGTCTGAATGTGCCTGCAGCTTTCACCGCAACAACYGCCAAYCGCATTGGCTTTAGTAATGGAGGGCAATTCAATACTGTCGGTCCCAACAGCTACGCAACACTCACGGGACTGCCTCAGGACTTCACCTTCACCGCCCTGCAACCGGGAGCGATCGTCAATGCCGGTCAACTCACAGTGGGGCAGGGCCAGGCAGTGACCCTGTTGGGGGGGGTGGTGATYAACACSGGTACGATCGCGGCACCGGGAGGACAGATCACGATCGCGGCAGTTCCAGGTCAGAAGCTGGTGCGGGTTTCTCAGTCAGGCAGTTTGCTGAGTCTGGATTTGCCGGTAGGCAGTGGACAGACCGGAAGTAGCCCCATCCAACCTCTGAACCTGCCTGCCTTGCTGACCAGTCCGGGGGTGACGGGGGCCACGGGGGTGGTGGTGGAGAACGGGGAGGTGAAGCTGACCAGTGCCAACACGGTGATTCCCACTAACCCCGGCACTGCGATCGTTTCGGGTACCCTGACCACTGCATCTTCTACGGCGGTTTCTGAGATTAAAGTTTTGGGTAGTCGAGTTGGTCTGTTTGCAGCGACTCTGAATGCCTCCGGTCCCAGTGGGGGAACTATCCTGGTGGGTGGGGATTACCAGGGCCAGGGCACCGTCCCCAATGCCCAGATTACCTATGTCAGCCCTGATTCGGTGATTCAAGCGGATGCGATCGGCCAGGGGAATGGGGGCAAGGTGGTTGTCTGGGCCGATCAGAGTACAGTCTTTCAGGGCAATATCAGTGTCCAGGGAGGAAAAACAGGGGGCAATGGGGGCGTTGTGGAAGTCTCTGGGAAACAAAACCTGGGCTTCACAGGGCAGGTGAATACAGCAGCACCCCAGGGGCAAACTGGCACCCTCCTGCTGGACCCGGATAACGTTCAGGTAATTTCCAGCGCTGGTCCTCAAGACATTCAGTTTTTTACCAGTGGTGGCAAAATCCTGGCTGGGGATGCACCTGCAACCTTTGTCATTTCCAGCACAGCACTGAGTGCCTTTTTAGGCACCATTATTGTCCAGGCAACTAATGACATTAGCTTCGACCCTGGTATCACCGTAAACTTCACGTCCATGGGTTTTTTCCCTGACATCACTTTTACTGCTGATGCGGATAACAATGGAGTTGGCACCTTTACCCTACCTGCCAGTTCTTCACTCAACACCAATGGCCGATCGATTTTGATCTCAGGGGCCCAGCTCAATGCCTTAGGGCCCATTACCACCAATGCAAACTTTACGGACTCTGGAAATGTCAATCTGTCGGCACAGGGAACGCTCGTCACCGGCCTGATCAATGCTAGTAGTAATTTTAATGGCGGGAATGTCACCCTGAGTTCCGCCACTGGAGCGATCCAGATCAGTAGTATCTCGACCGTTTCATTTTCTGTTGTAGGAGAAAATAGTGGCTCTGTGAGTGTGACCGCTCAGGGGCCAATCACGAGCGGGGCGATCATCACCAATAGTTCTGGGGCACAGGCCGGGGATGTCACCCTGGTTTCAACCCTGGGGAATATCGAGGTCACTTTCATCAATACGGAATCCCCTAGTGATGGCCAGGGGGGCAATGTCACGATCACTACCCCCAGTTTCTTCAAGGCAACAGGGACCTTCACGGCTAGCAATGGTCTGACCGCCAGCATTTCCACGATCGGGTTTACCAGCAACGGAACGATTACCATTACCCATGGGGGGAATGGGCTGCTTCCCTTCACAATTGGCGATGCCTCCCAGAATGGCACTGCCGGTGTGATCACCAATGGAACGGATACCCTGTCGATCGGAGAATCCTTCCCGCTCTCTACAACGCGGGGCACCATTCGCCTGATTACGGGTTCGATTTCAGAGTTCTATCAGGAGCGCCGGGGTGGCCTTCCGTCAATGGAGGAAGGCAAGTTGGAGATTAAACCGGCCTGTGGGCTTTCTGGGGCTGGGTCCAGCTTTACAGCTCTGGAGCAGCAATTTACGGCGGCTTATGAGCGCTATCTGGGAGGGGGCGGCAGTGGGAGTGGAAGTGCGGATAGTGCCTGTGCTGCCCTCTCCAGTGTGGCGGAAGCAACCGGAGTCAAGCCAGCCCTGATTTACGTCAGCTTTGTCCCGATGGGAGACATCACCAAGACAACGGGCAAGAGGTTGTCAGGTTCGGAGACTGTCCTTTGGCAATTTACAGATCAGGGATTGGGGGCTGTTGCTCAGGCACAGACCGGTCAGAAAAAGCCCCAGGACAGTGATCAACTGGTGCTGGTGCTCGTGACTCCCTCTGGGCTGAGTCAGCAGCGCCTGCCGGTAAGTCGAGTCAAGGTGTTGCAGATGGCTCGACAACTGCGGGCCAGTGCCAGCAATCCCAATGATGAGGGCTATCTGGCTCCGGGGCAACAGCTTTACCAGTGGCTGGTTGCCCCCCTGGAACCTGTGCTGAAACAGCAAAAAATTGGGAATCTGGTGTTCTTGATGGATACGGGTTTGCGGACGCTGCCGATTGCAGCCTTGCATGATGGCAAGGGCTTTATCGTCGAGAAATACAGTGTCGGTCTGATGCCCAGTATCAGCCTCACGGACACTCGTCGGGTCAGCATCCAAAATGCCAGGGTTTTAGCAATGGGAGCCTCGACCTTCAGAGATCAAACTGCGCTTCCAGCAGTCCCAGTGGAACTGGAAACCATTACTCAACGGCTCCGTTCTGGCAAGGCATTTTTGAACCAGAATTTTACCGTCAGTCAGCTTAAGATTCAACGCCGACAAGATCCGGTGACGATTCTCCATTTGGCCACCCATGGGGAGTTTCGCGCCGGTTCTGCCGCTAACTCCTATATTCAGTTCTGGGACCGGAAACTGGGGCTGGATGAAATCCGCCAGTTGGGGCTGAATAACCCGATCGTCGAACTGCTGGTGCTGAGTGCCTGCCGGACTGCCGTGGGCAGCGACGAGGCCGAACTGGGCTTTGGTGGGCTGGCGGTACAGGCGGGAGTGAAAACCGTGCTGGCCAGTCTCTGGTATGTCAGTGATGAAGGTACCCTGGGGCTGATGACCCAGTTCTACGAGAGCTTGAATACGGCTCCCATGAAAGCAGAGGCCCTGCGACAGGCCCAGGTGGCCATGTTACAGGGCAAAATTCGACTGGAGCCGGGAACAATTATCGTGCCTGGGCGGATTGGGTCTGTACCCTTACCCCCAGCCTTGCAGGGGTCAGAGGGCCGATCGCTCACCCACCCCTACTACTGGGCTGCTTTCACGATGATCGGTAATCCCTGGTAAACCTATTCCCTGGTTCGTTGGGACCAGACGCGGGTGGGCAGCCCCCAGATGTAGATGAAGCCTTCAGCAGCCTTGTGATCAAACTGGTCATCCGCTCCATAGGTGGCTAAGTCAGGCGTATAGAGGGTTTTGTCAGACTTCCGACCCACGATCGTCGCCACGCCCTTGAACAGTTTCACCCGCACCACACCAGAGACCCGCTTCTGGGTTTCGTTAACGAAAGCATCCAGGGCCGCTTTCAAAGGACTGTACCAGAGGCCGTTGTAGATCATCTGGCTGTAGGTTTCCTCGATGCCCCGCTTGTAATGGGTCACATCTGCCGTCAGGGTTAAACTTTCCAGATCGCGATGGGCCTGGATCAGCACCGATAGAGCTGGTACTTCATAAATCTCGCGGGATTTGATGCCCACCAGCCGGTTTTCCACCATGTCGATGCGGCCAATCCCATGCTGGCCTACCCGCTCGTTTAGGGCCGTGACCAGGGCCACCGGAGCCAGAACCTGATCATCCAGGGAAACAGGAATCCCTTGCTCAAACCCGATCTCCACATAGGCTGGCGTATCCGGCGTATCGGCGATCGCCTTTGTCATCTGGTAGATCTCTTCCAGAGGCTCTGTCCATGGATCTTCCAGGGGACCTGCCTCAATACTGCGACCCAGCAGGTTCCGGTCAATACTATAGGGAGAGGATTTTTTTACCGGTGCGGGAATTCCAAACTGTTCCCCATAAGCGATCGTTTGCTCCCGACTCATGCCCCATTCCCGTGCGGGAGCCAGCACCTTCAGATCGGGATTGAGGGCTGCGATCGACACATCAAAGCGAACCTGATCATTGCCTTTCCCCGTGCAACCATGGGCCACGGCATCTGCTCCGTATTCAACGGCAGCTTCCACCAGAAGTTTGGCAATCAGGGGCCGGGCCAGGGCCGTGGATAGGGGATAGCGATTTTCATAGAGGGCATTGGCCTTGAGAGCCGGGAAGGCATAATCCGTTACAAAGCTTTCCTGTGCATCGGCCACGAGAGAAATCGATGCCCCTGACTTGAGGGCCTTTTCTCGCACGGGTTCCAGCTCATCTCCTTGCCCCAAATCGGCAGCCAGGGTAATGACCTCTTCTACCCCCCATTCCTGCTTCAGGTAAGGAATACAAACTGACGTATCTACCCCACCGGAGTATGCCAACACAACTTTCTTGGCGCGACCCATGATTTCCCCAGAAAAACACCTGAACCATTATCAACCATTCCAGCAATTTTGATGGAATCGGGTGAGAGAAAGCTGACATGCGGGCCATTTATTCCTGAATCGTTGCTCTGAAGCCATGGCTGACCAGCAACTGCATCAGCTCACGGGCTTTAGCCCGATCAACAAAGGCACCTGCCTGTAAGAAGCGACGACCCTGAACCACCGTTGTAAATGCACCTGGAACCAGGGTCTGGATCTGGGCTGCCTGAGTTTCATCCACAGGTTCAACCAGAACCCGATAACGTAGCCCTGCTGCCACTGCAAAAGAGGGTGGAGGGGGAATGCTTTTACCATCCCCATTTCCGATCGGAATCTTAGAGCCTGGAACCGGAAGCAACCCTGGAGAAGCAATGCTTGCTTGCCCCCCAAAGCTGGAATTTTCTCCTTGGCGGGGCGGTGGAGCTGGCAGAGATAACCCTCCTGATCTGGATCGGGGGTTGGGCTGAACCACAGCACTGAAAATGGGAATCGCAGGCCGATTCGGGGTGGAACCACGACTGACGCCAGGGATTGACTTGCCTGTAGGCCGAAGGACAGCAGACTCAGGGGGGGGAACTGGAATCTCGATCGCAGTCCCTTCTACGGTCGCAACCTTCTGCGGGGATGGTTGAATTGATATCACAGGACGGGCGATGGGCGGCGAAGCTGGCGTAGCGATGGCCTGAGGAACACCCACGGTTGGCCTGATTTGCACAATGGGCAACACCGGGGTGGGGGCTGGAGGTCGGCTGACTGGCGGTGTGGTTAGGGGCTGTGGGAAGACAGGAGCTGCTGCGATCGGACTGGGCGAATTGTCCCCAGACAGCATCGTGGGTACGGGGAAAGAGGTGGCCTTGATCTCATTTGGACTGCTGCTATTGCCAACCCCTTGAGGTTTAGGGGTACGGACCTGGAGGGAGGCTGGAGAAACGCTGACTTGAACAGCCTGAGGCTGCAAGGCCCCTGGACTGGGGGTCGGTGCTACATTGCCCGATCGTAGGGCAGCCGGGGTATTGCTCTGCAGGGTAATGCCCTGGGCCCCATTCTGATAGAAATGATTACCCTGAATCACCGGAGCACTCTGGCCTGCGATCGAAATGCCGTCTCTTTTATTGCCCATGAATGTGTTGTCCACAATTATGGGGCTGGCAGATTCAATCCAAAGACCATAGCCACTGGTATTGGGATTGGTGACCGTGACACCGGTCAATCCAGCACCGTTGACTCCCAACAGGGTGATATTCTGATTCCCCAAGGTGGGGCTGGTGTAGTTTCCGCCGCCGTAGATTAAAGTTCCCCGACCATGGAGTCGTGGATCCCCTTGAATCGTCACCCCTGGTTTGAGTTCCAGGGGAAATTTCTCCCCCGTTTCGACACTGTAAAACCCTGAAGCCAGCAGAATGACCGAATTGGGACGAGCCAATCGCAACGCATGGGTAATGGTCTTGAAGGGTAGTTGCTCAGACCCATTACCGGTCACGTCACTGCCAGACGTGGAGTTGACGTAGACCAGGGTGATAGTGGAGCTGCTTTGGCGGACCGAAAAGCTTTGTGCAATCAGCATGGGAGAGGAGGGTTGGGCGATCGCACCCCCGCCATACCCCATCAGCAGGGTAAAAGTGAACAGGCTCGCCCCAGTCAGACCAGTTCCCTGCAAAATCAGGGCTGGCAGCAGCCACCATGGCAGCGTATCTGACGGCCAGGATTGAGGCCGTTTTAAATGAGAACAAGTCATGTTGCGTGAGGGTTAATCAAACATGCAACTGGTTTTAACTCATCTGCTGGCTGTCGTCTAGAGGTTGCAGCACTCTGCCATGAATACCTGCTGCTAGGATGAGATAAATAGAGACTAATGATTTGGAATACATGGGCGACAAGTACGACTGGATTGGGTCTGGTTCACCAGAAGTTGCTCGTATTCTGGATGCCAACCTGGATCGGGCCCGGGAAGGACTGCGGGTGATTGAGGAGTGGTGTCGGTTTGGCCTCAATCATGGTGAATTTACACAAGCGTGTAAACATTTGCGTCAGGAGGTGGCGGACTGGCACAGCCCTGAAATTCGGACCTTTCGTAACACACCGGGGGATCTGGGTACGGAACTGACCCACCCTCAGGAAGCGATCCGATCGACGGTGCCCCAGATCCTCCAGGTCAACTTTGCTCGCGTTCAGGAAGCCCTACGGGTTCTGGAGGAATATGGCAAGCTCGTCTCTCCAGATATGGGCTCAGCCTTTAAACGGATGCGCTATCGGGTGTATACCCTGGAAAGCCACTTGGCCATCTATCCTCGTCGATCGAAACTGTTGCAGGCCCGACTGTATCTGGTCACGGCCCCTACGGAGAACCTGATTGCCGTCGTAGAATCCGCCCTGCAAGGGGGCTTAACCCTGGTTCAATATCGTGATAAACAGGTGGATAGTCGAGTGCTCCTGGATAATTCCCAACGGCTCTGCCAGCTCTGCCACCAATATGGGGCATTATTTATCGTCAACGATCGCCCGGATATTGCAGCGGCTGTCGATGCGGATGGGGTGCATTTGGGCCAGCAGGACCTGACCATTGCCGCTGCCCGCAAAATCCTAGGGCCAGATCGCATCATCGGTCGCTCTACCACCAACCCGGACGAAATGGCCCAGGCAATCGCCGAAGGCGCAGACTATATCGGGGTGGGACCAGTCTATGAAACCCCCACCAAAGCCGGTAAAGCGGCGGCTGGCACCGCCTACGTGCGCCATGCCGTTGCCCATGCAACCGTTCCCTGGTTTGCGATCGGAGGCATTGACCTGACCAATCTCCCGGAAGTCCTGGCTGCCGGGGCAGAACGGGTGGCTGTCGTGCGGGCCATCATGCAAGCCGAGGTTCCTAACCAGATTACCCAGACCTTCCTCACCCACCTGTCCCCGACCCCACCCCTTTAGAGACGCGATTAATCCCGTCTCTAAAGGGGTGGGCTAGCCCAATTGACCTATGATAGAAACCCCTACCATGCCTGACCTTTCATCCCTTCAGACCGATCACATTACCCTACAGGTCAATGGCGAACCGAAGACCTGCGCTCCCAATACCAATCTGCCCGCTCTATTGCAACAGATGGGACTCAATCCCCGACTGGTTGCGGTGGAATACAATGGGGAGATCCTGCATCGGCAGTTCTGGGAGACCACGCTGATCCAATCGGACGATCGCCTGGAAATTGTGACGATCGTCGGTGGCGGCTGAATCCTCTGGGGTGGCGGTTTCCCCCTTCGATCGGTTCGGATGTCCCTACCGAAACCATCACTAGCCAGGTATTCATCCCCCATGGAGAGCGATAAACTGAAGGTGTGGCCAGACTTTATAACTCTTAACAAAGTTCTTGAGACTCCTAAATCCCGATCGGGAGTTTCTTAACTTGACGTTAAAACGAGTTGCAGACAATAGTTATCTGCCCAATACTGGTAACTGTTTAGAGCGATCAGCGATCGAAGTCCGATGCACAGCTCCCTATCCCAGACGCCTCTCATTCTCAGGGGTAGGCTCTGGCTGAAGAAACTCAATGCCGGGTCAACGATTCGCTAATCCCTTAAAGCTAATGGCTAAAAGCTGATAAAAATTCCCTCTGGAATCTCTCACTCGCTTGAGAAGGCGCAGGTTATGAAAAAGAAACTTCTTGCAGCAATTAAGTCCCTGGTTAAACCCCTCCTGACGATTGGCCTGGTACTGGCCTTGGTCTTTGGCCAGGCCGATGGGGCAATGGCGGCTCGTAGTGGTGGCAGAATGGGGGGCGGATCTTTCCGGATGCCCAGCCGATCCTACTCGGCTCCCAGTCGCACCTACTCGGCTCCTCGCGGTGTTTATCCCGGTGGCGGCTACTACCCCGGTGGCGGTGGCTTTGGCTTCCCCTTCCTGATTCCCTTGTTCGGTTTCGGGGGTGGATTTGGGGGGCTGTTCTCAATCCTGATTTTCATGGCGATCGCGGGTTTCCTGGTTCGGAGCTTCCGGCAAATCGCCTCTGGAAGCAGTGAAGACTACAATGCGGTGAGCAGTCCGATAGCGTCGATCGCCCAGGTTCAGGTGGGGTTGCTAGCCAGTGCCCGTACCCTACAGGCTGATCTGGATCGGATTGCTCAGAATGCCAACACCGGGTCTTCAGCGGGGCTGGCCCAGGCATTACAGGAAACTACCCTATCCCTGCTGCGCCATCCCGAATACTGGGTTTACGGAGGGGCGCAATCTCAGCAGGCCCGTTTGGAGGCTGCAGAAGCCCAGTTTAACCGGTTAGCCTTGGCTGAACGCAGTAAGTTCACAGAAGAGACGCTGACGAATGTGAACAGTCAGTTGACCCTGAAATCTGCCCAGAGTTCAACCCTGGCGGTGGCTGAAAAGGGTGGAGCCCTGACGGATGTTGAGGGTCCGGGTGAGTACATCATCGCTACGATCCTGGTCGGAGCGATGGGTAATCTCCAGTTACCCGTGATCAACTCCTCTGAAGATCTGCGACGAGCCCTGAGCCAGATTGGAGCAATTTCCAGCGATCGTCTGCTGGCCCTGGAAGTGCTGTGGGCTCCCCAGGCTGAAGGGGATACCCTAACCTCTGAGGATGTGATTACCCAATATCCGACGCTGAAGCTGGTCTAAAGGGTTGATGCCGATCGGCCCAGGGGCAGGAAATACCTGGCCCGATCGGCTGACATCTGCGAAATTCCTAAGGATCGTGGATTTAATAACTCCGAGATTTTCAGCCCTCACCCCCAACCCCCAACCCCTCCCCCTCTCCCGCCGGGAGAGGGGGCAGGGGGGTGAGGGCAAGCAGAAGTTTATCGGTGTTATTTAATTCTCATTCCTAAGCCTCCAATTGAATGGATTGATGTAACGCTTTGTGCCTGAGCGGCCAAGGAAATTGGCTGAAAAACCAGGAACTGATCTCGATGAAGCCGAATCGAATCGGCTCAGGCTATCATCGAAGTACCGAAGTATACCCTACCCTACAAGGAAAGCAGAGTCATGGGATTATTCGACCGTGTTAGCCGGGTGGTCAGGGCTAACGTAAATGACCTCGTCAGCAAGGCAGAAGACCCTGAAAAGATTTTGGAACAGGCCATCATCGATATGCAGGAGGACCTGGTGCAGTTGCGTCAGGCTGTTGCCAGTGCGATCGCCAGTCAGAAACGGACTCAGCAGCAATACAATCAGGCCCAAACGGAGTCGAACAACTGGCAGCAGCGGGCACAACTGGCTCTGCAGAAGGGGGATGAAAACCTGGCCCGTGAGGCTCTGACCCGCAAGAAGACCTATACCGAGACGGCCAATGCTCTGAAATCGCAACTGGATCAGCAGGTTGCTCAGGTGGATCAACTGAAGCGGAACCTGATTGCTGTTGAAGGCAAAATCTCTGAGGCCAAGACCAAGAAGGATATGCTCAAAGCCAGGGTTTCTGCGGCCAAAGCCAATGAACAGTTGCAGAACACCGTGGGCCGGATGGGCACCAGCACGGCCATGTCTGCCTTTGAGCGGATGGAAGAAAAGGTATTGCAGATGGAGGCCCGCTCCCAGGCTGCTGCTGAACTGGCCGGTTCAAACCTGGAATCTCAATTCGCAGCTTTAGAAGCTGGCAGTGGCGTGGACGATGAGCTGGCTGCGATGAAGGCCCAACTCTTGGGAGGTACTTCTGCAAATCAGGCTCAACTACCTGCCGGTGGTGTTTCTACAACAGCGCCTAAAGATGCCGCCGTTGATGCTGAACTGGAAGCCTTAAAGAATCAACTGGATCAGTTGTAATTAAGTTTTTGGCAAATCCAGAGTTTGAAGGGCACGGCATGCCGTGCTCTTCTTTTTTGGGGTCAGTTGTCATAGACAAATCTCAATTCTACTGCTGATTTTTTCCAGGGCAACAGAGCCGCATGATGTACACCCGTACAGTAGTAGGATGTGATTTGAAGTAGTTAATATCGCCAACCGTGATGAACAAAGCAGAGGCTACCATGACCGGCAGTGTGATCACAATTTCCGATGCCGACTTTGAAACTCAAGTTCTCCAGTCAGATGCTCCCCTGGTGCTGGCCTATTTTTGGGCATCTTGGTGTGGTCCCTGTCGTCTGGTCGCCCCCTCGGTAGAATGGGCAGCCCACGAGTACAGCGATCGCCTCAAGGTGGTTAAGATAGAAGTCAAGCCCAATCTTCAATCCGTGGCTCACTGTAAAGTCGAAGGGCTTCCCGCTTTACGTCTGTTCCGCCAGGGGGAGATTTTGGATTCCTTCGAGGGCGCATTTACTCGTCAGAAACTGGTCGAATTTGTCGAAAATCATTTTTAAGTTGAGTCGTGGGTCATTAGGGTCTAACCTGACTCAGATATAGCTATTTATAATGGGTGAAAAGCTTATTTCATAGGGCTTTCAATTCTACTTGTCTGAAAAAGAATGCATGAGTTATTGCTCATGAACTATTGCTCATGATTTAGAGGAACTGAATCAGTTCCAGAAACTTTATTGACTTGTGGTAGAAGCTAATTCCTCAAACACAGCAAATAATAAACGACGGATGCCCATAACCCATCCCGGCCACCCCTCCTAAGTGGAGATCTGACGAAATGACTAATGACAGGGAGGTTAGCTGATGGAACTTGCCAAACGACTGCAGCCGTTGCAGTTTAATGTCTTTGCGGAGATGGACCAGGCTAAGGCTAGGGCCAGGGCTGCAGGGCGAGACCTGATCGATCTTTCCCTGGGTTCGTCGGATTTACCAACGTCACAGCAGGTTTTACAAACGATCGCAGCCTCTTTAGAAGACCCCAGTACCCATGGCTACTTGCTGTTTCATGGGACAAGGGCGTTTCGAGAAGCTGCTGCAGCCTGGTATACCCATAAATTTGGCATTTCCGTAGACCCGGAAACCGAGGTACTGCCCCTGGTGGGGTCTCAGGAAGGGACAGCCCATTTACCCCTGGCCGTGCTCAATCCAGGAGAGTTTGCCCTGTTGATGGACCCAGGCTATCCCTCCCATGCGGGGGGAGTCTACCTGGCCAGTGGCCAAATGTATCCCATGGCTCTGCGGGAAGAGAAGGGCTTTCTGCCAGACTTTCAGGAGATTCCAGAACCGGTTCTGGCCCAATCCCGGCTGATGGTGTTGAGTTATCCCCACAATCCCACCACAGCCACTGCTGCCCTCTCTTTCTTCGAAGGCGCTGTGGCCTTTTGTCAGGAGCATCACCTGGTGCTGGCCCATGACTTTCCCTATGCAGACCTGGTGTTTGAGGGCGGTGCGGTGCCCTCTGTTCTCCAGGCGGATCCGAACAAGTCTGTTTCCATTGAGTTTTTTACCCTGTCCAAGTCCTACAACATGGGCGGTTTTCGGGTGGGTTATGCGATCGGCAATGCGACCCTGATCCGAGCCCTGCGTCAGGTGAAAGCAGTGGTTGATTTTAACCAGTATCTGGGTATTCTGAATGGGGCGATCGCAGCCCTGACGGGTCCTCAGGAGCAGGTTCAGGCTACTGTCGAGACGTTTCGCCGCCGTCGAGATGCTTTTGTTGCAGCTCTGCATCGCATCGGTTGGCCTGTGCCTGTCCCTACGGCCACCATGTACATCTGGGCCAAATTGCCAGAACCCTGGACGACTCGATCGGTTGAGTTTTGCACTCGTCTGGCAGAGGAAACCGGTGTGGCTGTTGCTCCCGGTGCCGGTTTTGGCAAGATGGGCGAGGGGTATGTTCGGTTTGCGCTGGTCCATGAGCCGCCTATCCTGGAACAGGCGGTTGAGCGGATCGCCCAATTCTTGCAGGGGGATTGAACCTGCTCAGAAACCGGTATCCGTAACCGATGGGACAATTTCAGAAGGCAGGTGAGGAATGACAGATTTGCTTCTGTTCTGGCACCGTCGCGATCTGCGGTGTTCAGATCATGTGGGGCTGACCAGAGCCAGAGAACACAGTCCGAAAGTGGTCGGGGTGTTCTGCCTGGATCCGAATATTCTGCAA
The DNA here is from genome assembly GCF_001939115.1 of Leptolyngbya sp. 'hensonii'. GTDB lineage: Bacteria > Cyanobacteriota > Cyanobacteriia. The sequence continues at coordinate 27,330 of NZ_MQTZ01000012.1, forward strand.
CGAGATGACGTAGCCCCGGCCAGAGTCAGTTATATGATGGGTTGTTTACAGGCTTTACAACAGCGCTATCGGAAAGCCGGGAGTCAGTTACTCATCCTCCAGGGTAATCCTCAACAGGAAATTCCAGCCCTGGCCAAGGCCCTGGGAGCAACAGCTCTGTTCTATAACCTGGATGTGGAACCCTATGCTCAGGAGCGAGATCGATCGGTCACAGAAGCGCTCCAACAGGCAGGGATTCGGGTAGTGGCTACCTGGGATCAATTGCTCCATGCCCCAGATGAGATTCGAACGGGCTCTGACCAACCCTACACAGTCTACACCCCCTTCTGGCGCAACTGGAGCAGCAAACCTAAGGCCAATCCCCTGACTGACCTGGCTGACCTGGAAGGACTGACAGAGACGGAGTTAGAAACAGCGGGTCGGGCCGGAGCTGTTGCGTTGCCCACGGCCAGGGAACTGGGTTATCTCTGGGATGCTCCCCTATTTCTGGAACCCGGTGAGACAGCCGCTCTCGATCGTCTGGCAGCTTTTTGTGGGGATGCGATCGGGCGCTATCAGGAGGAGCGCAATTTCCCGGCCCAACCGGGGACTTCAGGGCTGAGTGCGGCCCTCAAGTTTGGGGCGATCGGCATACGCACCGTCTGGGCCAAAACCCTGGAAATCCTGGAGGATTGTCGCAGTGACGAAGCCAGAGAGGGTGTTCGTGTCTGGCAGCAGGAACTGGCCTGGCGGGAGTTTTACCAGCATGTGCTGTTCTTCTTTCCAGAACTGGCAGAGGGAGCCTATCGCCAGCCTTTCAAGACCTTTCCCTGGGACAATAACGAGGACCACTTTCGGGCCTGGTGTGAAGGCCAAACTGGATATCCGATCGTCGATGCAGCCATGCGTCAGTTGAACGAGACTGGCTGGATGCACAATCGTTGCCGCATGATTGTCGCCAGCTTCCTGACTAAAGACTTGCTGATCAACCCCCAATGGGGCGAGAAGTACTTCATGCAGAAGCTGATCGATGGGGATCTGGCGGCCAATAACGGAGGCTGGCAGTGGAGTGCCTCCAGTGGGATGGATCCCCGGCCACTGCGAATTTTCAATCCGGCCAGTCAGGCCCAAAAATTCGACCCGGAGGCCGACTATATTCGGCAGTGGTTGCCGGAGTTACGGGGGGTAGAGACTGCTGATCTGGTGACCGGCAAAATCCTGCCTTTGGAGCGCGATCGTTGCGGCTATCCGGTCCCGATCGTCGATCACAACGAACAACAACGCCGGTTCAAAGAGCGTTATCAGCAGCAAAAGGCAAGGCTTTAGTCTGCGGTACATTGGCCGCAGGCTTTTTGGCTGGTCGCTTCACTGGTTTTTTGCGGAGAACGGGCTTCTTGCCGGATTGCAATCTCAGGCGAATATCAATTCGCTGGTTGCGACAATAGGGAAAGGCAATCTCCCGCTCAAAGGGCAGATAGTCGGCAGCCGTCACATAGAGGGTGTAGGTGCCCTTGGGTTGTTCATTGCCCTCCAGGAGGAACTGAAATCCCCGATAGTCTTCTGTCGTCCGTTCAAACTGCTTGCTGGTGACGATCAGTGAATCCTGGGGTGTATGTTCTCCCGTGGGTGTCAACCGGGGATAGACCCCATGCACAGGATTACCAACTTCGTCCAGGACATTAAGGAACAGGCCATACTGACCGCAGCTCTGAGCCAGAGTTTTGCTGGCCGCCAGGGTGAGGACGATCGTCGCCCCGGCGATCGCCCTGGCCAGACGCAACCCTTGAAAATTGGGAATTCCCATAATCCCATCTCCTGAATGTTCAGTCAGTTATTCTGGCCCAATTTGCCCCTGCTGTGCCAGGATTGATAGAGATCTCTATCTTTCTTCGAGGGATAAGGACAGGGAACACTATGGGTTTTATTGCCAGGTTAATTGGTTTGGGATTGGTTCTAATTGCCATCTATTTTTTGGGTCAAAATATTATCTTTACGACCCAAACGGCTGCTTATTGGTGGCGACCTGTCTCTGCAACCGGATCCGTACTCGCTATCCTGGCCGGGATCATTGTTCTCACCTCGTCTCGATACGTTCATTGGCTAGGCTGGGCACTGATTGGCTTGGGAATCGCCTTGGTTTTTTTCAGTGGTAGTGTCATTTTGCGCCCTACCAGCCTTTGGACTTTCTTTCTCTCCTCCTTATCCTTTGCCAGTGGCTACCAACTTCTTACTAAAGGAAAAATCGATCTTTAAGTTTGACCCTTTATCTAAATGCTCATCCCTGAACTAATTCCCAGAAAAAATTGCCAGGAGGGCATTGTCCCCCCTCCTAGACTGCAGCAAAGCGCTTTCATCTGAGAATCTATGCTGTTGCTGAGAGGCGTTGTAGTTTGGCTGATATTTATCCTAGCCGAGAGCCTGAATGGGACAGTGCGGGTAGTATGGCTGGTGCCATCTCTGGGTGATCTGCGCGCCCATCAACTCTCATTTGTGACTGGGTCAGTTTTGATTTTGGCAATCTCCACTCTTTTTATCCGCTGGCTCCAGGTCAAGCGCACTTCTGAACTGATTGGTGTTGGAGTGCTGTGGTTGTTACTCACCGTTGGATTTGAAATTTGTTTAGGACGCTTTGTTTTAGGGTATTCATGGGAACGCATTGTGGCTGACTACAATGTCTTCCAAGGTGGCTTAATGCCCTTGGGATTAGTTCTGATGCTGCTATCTCCCCTCATTGCCGCAAAGTTCAGGGGGACAGGGGATTTGCCTCAAGAGACCTTGAAGGGATAACCCCTGCCTCAATGGATGCATGGAATCGATCCTGGCTCAGGTGGTATATTCGGCGTTGATCTTGACGTAGTCGTAGCTGAGGTCACAGCCCCAGGCTTTACCCCTGCCAGGACCACTGCCAATACTGACCGAGATGGCCACAGTGTCAGACTTCAGGTATTCCCCTGCTGCGGCCTGTTTCAGATAAGCGTTGGCGGCGGTGCGATCGAAGGCTACAGGTTGCCCCCGATCCATCATCACAAAGTCTCCCAGTTTAATCTGCAGATCTTCCTGGTCGAAAATCACCCCACTCCGTCCAGCGGCTCCGGCAATCCGGCCCCAATTGGGATCGCGGCCAAAGATAGCGGACTTGACCAGGGAAGACCCGGCGATTGTCCGGGCAACCTGGCAGGCTGACTTTTCATCCTCGGCCCCGGAGACTTCCACTTCGATCAGACAGGTCGCCCCTTCCCCATCCCGGGCGATCGCCTGGGCCAGGTAGATACAAACCTCCGTGAGCATCGCCTCCAGCTTGTCCGCATCAGGACCGGGGTCTGTGATGGCCGGTGTACGCGACATCCCGTTCGCCAGGGCAATCAGGGAATCATTGGTGCTGGTGTCCCCATCCACGGTGATCTGGTTGAAGCTGCGATCGGCGGCCCGACTCAGCATCTGCTGCCAGAGATGGGGAGAAACAGCCGCATCGCAGGTGACAAAGGCCAGCATGGTGGCCATGTTGGGGTGAATCATCCCGGAGCCCTTGGCAATGCCCCCAATCCGCACTGGCCGATCGTGCAGGGTCGTTTCTAATGCGATTGTTTTGGGAACCAGATCGGTAGTGATAATCGCCTTGGCTGCCGCATCAGATCCTGTGTCTGAAACAGCGGCAACCAGTTGGGGCAGGGCCGCCCGCAGAATTTCCATTTTGATCCGCTGCCCAATGACGCCGGTAGAAGCGAGTAGCACTGATTCAGGGGCAATGTTTAATTGTTCTCCCAGAAGCTGGGCACATTCCAAGGCATCAGCCCAACCCTGAGTCCCAGTCCCAGCATTGGCCTGACCCGCATTACACAGAATAGCTCTGGTAATGGCCTTAGCTTGCAGGCGCTGACGGCAATAGTCCACACAGGCGGCCCGGACCTGATTGGTGGTAAAGACACCCGCTGCGATCGCGTCCCCTTCAGACAAAATCAGGGCCAGGTCGGGAAGTCCGGAAGGCTTCAAGCCAGCGGTAATGCCTGCGGCCTGATAGCCTCTGGGAGCCGTTACTCCTCCGGAAATTTCCTGCCAGTCTGCCATGGTTCCTCCCCAGCTCTCTATGCATTTGAGAGGCGATTATACCAGGATTGCCTATCTGCCGATGGTATTTCCAGGGGTGTTATACCCAGGTTTTGAAGCATGGGTATCAGGCTCAACCAGGGGAGAAGGCATACTGCAGGCAAGGCCAATCTCATCGGCCCTGGGATAGGTATTCAGAATCTTCAAAAACTTCTTCTGGCTAAAGCTGCGCGGATCTCGGCGGGACCCCGAGCGGTCCACCGCTTTGTGGGTGGTAATTCTCTGATCCGGCACCCCTGTCTTGGCTACCAGCCACCCCAGGGACTGGTACTGAGCTTCTGTATACCCCCGATGCCCCCTCCCATTATGGATCCCATCGGGTGGTGTTTCCAGGGAAATATGGTAAGCAAAGTTATTGACCGAACCAGGAAACTTCGGATTCGTTTGGACAGACTCTAGGCCCTCAGGCCCCTGAAACACGGAATTGCCAGCTCCAAAGGCGCGCTTATTAGGGGGCACCATGTAAATAATCGTCCCATTCAGGGCAATCAGCGTATGATAGCTAACCTGATCGTCATCTCTGGGGTGGCGAGTTTGGAATAAACCAATGACTCCACTGGCTGAGCCAACGGTTTCATGGAGGACCACGATCGGATCATTGCCGACCTGTCTTCCCCGCACATCCTTGGTAAATCGCTCCCCATAGTTGGTCCGGTCCGCGTAGGCAATTCGTTGCCGAGGGGTATAGCCCAACTGCTTCTGCTCGGCCTGAGCCAGCAAAGAGTCCTGCAGCACAGCCTCAACATGGACCTCACCGGCTTGACCTGACTCACAGTTGGCCACCAGCATTTGATTGCTCTCAGCAAAACTGATCAGAGAGGGGTCCATAGATATAGCAGAGGTCTCTTCCGGGAGCAGGGCCATCCCAACCTGTTGCGCCCCTAGCAGATACACCAGCCCAATCATCACGACAAAGAGGACAGCAGCCCAAACTTTCCGATTCATCAGGATCTCAGCCTAAGTACAGGGAGTTCTCCCAGCAAAATACCGGGCATAGCCAGCAAAAAGTAATAGTTCATTGTAAAGGGAGACCGATCGTTCCTGGGGGCAGGTTCCTGAAAAATTAATTTCCAGCCAGCATGACCGACGATGGGTTCAAAAGATGTGCAACATTTGGGCAGATTGAATCAGCTCTGGAACAGCGGTTTCGCTCCAGAAACCCTCAGCTCGCCGTCCTGTCAGCAGAAGTAGCCGCAAATTGTAAGCCTGGGGATACCCTTCGGCTCCTAACCACAGCAGTTCACTTTCCACCTCACAGGCGATCTTCTCCTGATCCATGAGTTCACTGGCCATCTGGCTCAGGGTTTCGGCTAGCTGACTCACCAGACGCCGAAAGTCCTCCAGTTCCGCCTCGGTGAGCTCGAGCGCCCAATCCTCTCCCCCGACCAGCCCCTTGAAGACTGCAGCAGTCCCATCCCATCCCAGTCGCCAACCTGTCCCGCTTTTAACAACCCGTTCCATGCTCTGCTGGGCGCTTCACTTCAACAGGTCTGCACTGCCCCGACCAGGATTCACTGGAGCAGGGCTGGGACTGGGAGTAGGTTTAGGGGATGCTGGAGCCTTCCCTCCAGTAGCTGCGCCCGGGTTAAATAGCTCCACCAGTACCTGTACCAGGGCATCCCGCTGGGCTCGATTGAGTTTCTGAACCGCAGCCCGATCGCCATCCACGGGATTAGACTGCAGCGCATCCCGGCCAGGGTAGCTGGCATCCTCAATGAACTCATTGACTCCCAGGTAATCAGCCAGGGTCAACTTCCAATCCAGTCGAAAAAAAGGAGGCCGCCCTTTGACATAGATGTGATAGCGAATCATACGGCTGGCCAGGGTGTTGTTCAAACTTGGCTGCCCTGTTTCTTTGCTCAGATACTGATTCTCCTTAGGAAAATCAGGCAATTTTTGATAAACCTGTTTCCATGCATCCCCAACTGAGGGAATCTGGGCCTGAGCTGCAGGCATGAGGTTGAAATCCACAGCCTGCAGTCTGGGTAACATCCAGGAAGGGATAAAAAAGTTTAAGGAACCACTCAGACTCAAGGCCGCCAAGAAGGTGACGCTGGCCAATGCGACAGGGTAAAACAGCCGCTTCATCCAGGGCGACAAGAAGTTCCAGGGTTCCCTCTGCATGATGTCTTACTCGCCGATGATTTCTGGTTGGGTGAGCTCGTCAGACATCTCGATAATGGCTCTTAGCACAGGTTTCATCTTCGGGTCATCATTATCAAACTCTTCGAACCGGCGTCGCTTAGCCCGATTGGCAACCTGCACCGTGATCCGATAGCGGTTAGAAGCCGCGCTGACCAGATCTTCGGCTCGCCGCATCAATTGAGCACTGTCGATCGTGTGACGTTTCTGCATGTGAGTTTGTTGTCTGTTTTTCATGCCCAGTCTAACAAATGATCCAAATTTCCCTAGATATCTGAGTATAACGTTACCTGGGTCGATCGAGGTCTCTATCTGCACGAGATTTGCACGGGGATGAACTGTGCTTGCAGGCAACCACCAGGCAGACACACCAGGGCAATGCTTTGGATTCGGGATCAATTTGATATTGATATAACCTGGAAGGAAGACTGTTAAACCTGCTCCCATCAGAATTTTCTTTGAACTCCCATGAGCCCAACTATTCTGACTATCCTCTATTGGGTTGTGATCGTAACCATGCTGTTAGGCGTTGTGGGGGCTGTTGTGCCAGCCGTTCCTGGCCCCAGCCTGATTCTAGGGGCACTCCTGGTTTGGTGTTTGGCCACTGGCTTCCATGGTTTCGGTTGGCCCATGGTTTTGGTTGCCCTTGTTCTGATCCTGAGTGTCAGTGTGGAATTGCTGGCTGCTTACTGGGGAGCCAAACAGGTTGGAGCCAGTAACTGGAGCCAGGTAGGGGCAGTTGTGGGCATGATTGTAGGATTTCTGGGCCTGCTGCCCGCCCTTCCCTTTGGAGGGCCCCTGGTGGGCATTCTGATTGGTCCTTTTCTGGGGGCTCTGCTAGGGGAGTTTATCTACAGACGGGAACTGGGGCTGAAACCCCGTTTTATCCAGGCGTTGAAGGCCAGTATGGCCGTTGTCATCGGCTCCCTGATTGGGAATATTTTGGAGGGTATACTGGCACTGGCTGCTGTAATTATTTTTGTGGTCAGTACCTGGCCACCTGTTCCCCTATAGCGCTGAACCCAATAGGAGCACTGGTCAGACAAGATGAGTTCTTACAATCCCAAGGTTGAAGCCCAGTTTGATGAGTGCCCCTATCCCAATCTGCCTGCCGATCGATCCCTGACCGAAGACGATGTCGATTATGGCATGCTACTGGCCAACAGCATCACAACTGCTTATTACATGCGCGATCGACGGGTTGTGTTTCCCACCGATCACACTATTCTGGTCGCTGGATGTGGTTCCGCCTGGGAAATGCTTAAGGTAGCACTGATTAATCCAGGAGCCACGTTTGTTGGGATTGATATCTCTGCCGCTTCAATTCAGCTTGCGATCGAACGGTTTAAATTTCATGGCATTCCCGATACCCGATTTCAAACGCTGGCCATAGAGAACGTATCTGCCCTGGCCGAACAATTTGACTTCATGATCTGTAGCGATGTTCTCTACTATCTGGATGACCCGGCTGCTGGATTAGCCAGCCTGAAGTCTGCCCTGAAGCCCCAGGGGATTTTGCGCGTGAACCTGCACAGTCTCTATCAGCGGCAACTGATTCTCAATATGCAGAAAGCCATGGAGTTATGCGGCATTCTGAATGAACCTGCTTCCAAGGCTGTGCCGCTGCTCTGGGAGTTGATGGGAAGTCTGCGACCGGAGAGCCTGGTGAAGAATCACTGGGACAGCCAGACCAATACCCTGGAAGATATTCTGGTCAATTATCTGGCCCGGAATGACAAAGGCTTTACAGTGCCAGATCTGTTTGCCCTTTTGGAACAGACGGGCATGGAGTTCATCAATATGGTGGACTGGTATCGCTGGGATCTCAACAGTATCCTGCGTCAGCCCATTCCCTATGCCAACGCCTACCTTCAGACTTTGAACCTGCCTCAACGGTTGCATTTTACTGAACTCATCTACCCCAACCTGACCCGCCTGCTCGATTGCTGGTGTGGTCATCCCCAATACAAACCCGCCAAGGTCTTCCTGGATCAGGATTGGTGGTATGGCACCCTTTATGCCCACCCCCTCCTGTATCAGTCCTTCAATATCAGTTCAGTGGTCGATGATGCCCTGAAAAATTATGCCCCGTTGCAGGTCTGGAAATGGCCGACGGTGGAGGGGGGCGTCACGATCGATGCGGTGAACCTGCGCTGGCTGGCCCCAGTGTTCAGGGAGCCCACGCCTGTACAGGCACTGGTCACCAAAGCCCAGGAGGTGCTGGATATGCCCTCAGACCTGGCTTTTCTGCAGGTGATGACCGTTCTCAAAGGACTGGAACAGACTCTGGTCATGTTGCTGGAATCTCCTTTCCTGTAAGGGAGGGGCCTCACTGCATCCGATCGATCGTCCGATACTGAATGGCCTCTGCCACATGGGCCGTCTGTAATACCTCATCACCAGCCAGATCTGCGATCGTGCGGGCGACTTTCAAAATCCGGTCTGTGGCTCTGGCGGAGAGGTTCAGCTTGCGAATCGCCCCCTCCAGCACCTGGCGACTGGTATCGTCCAACCGACACCACTGCTTCAGATGGCGGATCTGCATCTCGGCATTGCACCCGATCGATAATCCTCCTTGTTTGAAACGAGCGGAGGCCCGATCTCGGGCGAGTTGAACTCTGACCCGCACGGCTTCCGAGTCTTCACTGAGGGCCTGATGGGTAATCTCCTCCGGTTTTAACCGATTCACTGCCACCTGCAAATCGATCCGGTCCATCAGGGGGCCAGAGAGTTTGGCCCAGTAATTCTCCCGCTGTCGAGGAGAGCAGGTACAATCCTGCAAGGTATCGCCAAAGTATCCACAGGGGCAGGGATTGGTGCTGGCGACCAAGGTGAACTGGGCCGGGAATGAGACGGATTGGCGAGCCCGTGAAATACTCACCTGGCCATCTTCCAGGGGCTGGCGCAGAAATTCCAGCACATCCCGCTTGAACTCGGTTAACTCGTCGAGGAAAAGGATGCCCCGATGGGCCAGGGAAATTTCTCCTGGCCTGGGGAAACTGCCGCCTCCCACTAGGGAAGGCCCGGAGGCGGAGTGATGGGGGCTGCGAAAGGGACGATCGCTGACCAGTGACCCCCGATGTTTCAGTAATCCGGCCACGGAATAGATCTGGGTTACTTCCAGAGCTTCTTGGAATTCGAGGGGTGGCAGAATGCCCGGTAAGCGGCGGGCCAGCATGGTTTTACCGCTGCCTGGCGGGCCGACAAAAATGAGGTTGTGCCCCCCTGCTGCAGCAATCTCCAGGGCTCGTCGGGCATGGGCCTGACCTTTGACATCTTTCAGATCTAACGCCAGGGCTGGCGATCGTCGGGGCAGGGATTCCCCTGGGGGAATCGCAATCTCCTGATAGCGCTGCGGGTCCCTCAAGAAGTCGGCCACCTCTGAGAGATGATTGAATCCATAAACGGATAGCCCCTGCACAACAGCAGCTTCTTGCAGGTTATCCACCGGGACAATCAGTCCTCGAAGGCCCAGACGGCGGGCAGCGGCAGCGATCGGGAGAACGCCTGCTACAGGCCTGAGACTGCCATCCAGGGAGACTTCCCCCAGCAGCAAATGATCCGCCAGCAACTCGGCACTGATTTGCTCAGAAGCAGCCAGAACTCCAACACTGACAGGCAGATCAAAACTGGGGCCTTCCTTCCGGAGATCGGCTGGGGTCAGGTTAATCACAATCCGTCGCATCGGAAAGACATAGCCGGAATTTCTCAGGGCTGCCCTCACCCGTTCCTTTGCTTCCTGAACCGCCATGTCTGGCAGGCCGACCACGGCAATTCCCGGTAGCCCTCCGGAGATATCCACCTCTACCCCAACCCGAATTGCTTCTATCCCGATCAGAGCAGCACTCCAAACTCTAGCCAGCATTCTGTTTACCTGTTCTTATCCTCCTAAAAATAGGGCAACCCCAGGGCAGCCAAGGTCGGCCAATCCACCGATAATGATTCAGTAAACTGCTGATTATGATCTGAGACTATGAGCAATCCTTCTGACACCATTTTCAGTAAAATTATTCGTCGGGAAATTCCAGCCGATATTGTCTATGAGGACAATCTGGCCCTGGCCTTCCGGGATATCCATCCCCAGGCTCCGGTGCATATTCTGGTTATCCCTAAGGAACCGATCGCCTGTCTTGCCGATGCTGAATCGCAAAATCATGCCCTGATGGGCCATTTGTTGCTGACTGTTAAGCGTGTTGCCGAGCAGGTAGGGTTACAGAATGGTTACAGAGTTGTGATTAATAATGGTCAAGATGGCGGACAGACGGTTAACCATCTCCACCTCCATATCCTTGGAGGGAGGGCTATGCAATGGCCTCCGGGGTAAATCAGCCTGTCATGGTAAACAAAAGTGAGAAATTTGTTTACAAAACTCAATGAACTTGTGTATAGTATTTACAAGGAAATGAAACATTTCCGATTCATACTCTAGTTCAACCAAGCAATCATTTATAACCATGACAACTGTTCTCCAACGCGCTGAGCGCGCCAATGTGTGGGAGCGCTTCTGTAGCTGGGTCACCAGCACTGAGAATCGCCTGTACGTAGGTTGGTTTGGGGTTCTGATGATCCCCACCCTGCTGACTGCAACCATCTGCTTCGTGATCGCCTTCATCGCTGCTCCTCCGGTGGACATCGATGGTATCCGTGAGCCTGTAGCTGGCTCTCTTCTGTATGGCAACAACATCATCTCTGGTGCGGTTGTGCCTTCCTCCAACGCAATTGGTCTGCACCTGTACCCAATCTGGGAAGCTGCTTCCCTCGATGAGTGGCTGTACAACGGTGGCCCTTACCAGTTGGTCATCCTGCACTTCTTGATCGGAGTATTCTGCTACATGGGCCGGGAATGGGAATTGTCCTACCGCTTAGGGATGCGTCCCTGGATTGCGGTGGCTTACTCGGCACCTGTGGCTGCAGCCAGTGCTGTGTTCCTGATCTACCCGATCGGTCAAGGTTCCTTCTCCGATGGGATGCCTCTGGGGATTTCCGGAACGTTCAACTTCATGTTGGTGTTCCAGGCTGAGCACAACATTCTGATGCATCCATTCCACATGCTGGGTGTTGCTGGTGTGTTCGGTGGTTCCCTGTTCTCTGCAATGCATGGTTCTCTGGTGACCTCTTCTCTGGTCCGYGAGACGACCGAGATTGAATCTCAGAACTATGGTTACAAGTTTGGGCAAGAAGAAGAGACCTACAACATTGTGGCGGCTCACGGTTACTTCGGTCGGCTGATTTTCCAATATGCCTCCTTCAACAACAGTCGTTCACTGCACTTCTTCCTGGGTGCATGGCCTGTGATTGGGATTTGGTGTACGGCGATGGGGATTAGCACGATGGCGTTCAACCTGAACGGGTTCAACTTCAACCAGTCGTTGATTGATTCTCAAGGTCGTGTGATCGGGACTTGGGCGGATGTGCTGAACCGGGCTAACCTGGGGATGGAAGTGATGCACGAGCGCAATGCTCACAACTTCCCTCTGGACTTGGCTGCGGGTGAGTCTGCTCCGGTTGCGGTTGCTGCTCCTGCCATCCATGGCTAAGGAATAAATCCAGTCTCTTCTAGAGTCTGTCAGTAAGGCCGCGAGTCATCGCGGCTTTACTATCTTTTGGAGCTGCAATGACTTGCAGCTCTATTCTTGTTGGTATGGCCTCTCGTCCTGAGAGAGAGGAGAAATGGGTGTTTAGGGGAATAGGCGCTTCTACGAGAGGCAACTCGATCGCCCATAGAATAAACTGATGACAGAACTCCCTCCGACTGCTGCTTTTGCGATGCTGATGAATGAATCCTCCCATCTAGCTGGAATGGCTGAGCAGGAGTTACCCGCTCTATTGGAGCCTTCTGCGATCGCGACGATTAACCGAACGATTCTGAAATTAGCGGATCAGCCAGGGCTGCATTCCTTCGAGGCAATACCCCAGATTGCAGAACCAGTGGTAGAGGCCATGCAGGGATTGGTCAGGATTGTGGAGCGGTTGCGATCGCCTGCCGGAGGCTGGCCCAGTCATCTGGAACTGACTCCGGAAAATCTGGCTCCCTATGTAACTGAGGAGCTGTATGAGCTGCTCCACTGTCTGGAGTCGGGCCTATTTTCGGAAACTCTCCCGGAGCAGATAACGGTGGCGCGATCGGTGGTAGGGCGTTACTGGTCGATGGAACAGATGATTCCCCGATTGCTCTGGTTGGTGGCTCGGAGCTCGTATAGCACCATGCTCTTGATGGGGGGCGTCAGGGCCAGATGCTACAGACCTGATGGGGAGTGGCAACCGGGAATGCTTCGACTGGCCAGCATTCTGGAAGTAGAGGCTCCGCGAATTCGCTGGCACCTTGACCTGGCTACAAATCAAGCTCCTCTGGTTGGATTACCAGCAGATACTTTGCTCCAGGCTGATGATGGGAATTTCTGTAAACAACCGACTCAGGCTGGTGTTTTACTGCAGCAGTTGACAGAGCAAATTCAATCGGCCACACCAGAAGCAAACATGTTTACAGACGGGGCAACTGCCGATTTACTGGAACCCGGAAAAACCTGGCAATCCGCTTGGGTCCGGCTGAGGGTGGCCCTGATTTTTATGGCTGATGTTGCAGTGTCGTCGATCGAAGCGGATGCGGATCAGGATCCAACGAACCAAACCCTATTTTTAGAGAGTGCCTTTGGTTTAGGAGCCTCAGTAGAGAACCTGGACACTCTTCCTGAGACGATCGGGGATCTGTTTGCCGATCAACCCTCGCCTTCCGCTCCTTCTGGCTCGGATGCCTGGCAGGAAACAACACCATCCCCTGATTCGCTCCCTGACACCATTACAGATTTGTTTCCCCAGGCAGACACTCTCCCTGAGGAGTTCAGCCCTGCCGGTCCTGCACCGTTAGATCCGGTGGCAAGGGTGGCCCCTCTGGAGGATGCCACTCCACAGGCAGCGATCGGAGCGGCGATCGTCCGTCTTGCCGATGGGACGATCGGGGAGCACACGCTCAAAACCGTGATCAGGCAAAAGCTGAAGGCTCTGGCTCCCCAACTGGCTGCCTTGCCGCCTGCTTCAGAGGTAGAGGACCTTCCCGATGGCGTCCAAAAGCTGACTCTACCCCTGGTCCAGGCAGCTTTTGAGGTGGCTTCAGCGTTACAGGATCCTGCAGACAGCTTGGAGCCCGATCTCTTACAGCCAGAAATTCTCATGGATGAATGGGTTCCTAAACTCCTCTGGTACCTGACAGGCAGTTCCTATGAAGTGATGCAGTTGATTGGGGGGGTTCGAGCCAGGGTGCTCCAGCCCGAGCAGGGTTGGGAAGCCGGGATTTTAAGATTGCTTGTCGTCCTTAAAATAGCAACGGCAGGCCAAGAGTGGAATCTAGACCTGGGGGCAGGATACTGGCTGACTGGGCAGACTGCCATCCTGGAGGCTGATGTTGTTGTCCAGTCCAATGAAAGTGACCTGTGTCAAGTACCCGAGCAGCTTGGGACGTTGCTGACTCAACTGACCCAGCAGATCCAGATGATAGCCCCTGTGATTAGAATTTTGATGGGGGGCGTTGCAGCGGATTTCCTGGAAGCTGGAGATTGGCAATCGGGGTCGATGCAACTGAGTCTCCAATTTTCCCTGTTGCCAAATGTGGGCTTTACCGGACAATGATTTACACCTATGCGTTCTTGAAGACGCCGGAACAGCCTCTGGAACTTCCAGAGGGCATCTCTGGGCCTGTTGCTCTGGTTTGTGCGGGGTTACTGTCCGCCTTAGTTGAGCCTAACCTTGTCTGGGATGCTTTACAAGAAACGGACGATCGTTTGCTGCAGGCTGTTCTGGCCCACGATCGAGTGCTCTGTGTCTTATTTCAACAAATGCCACTCCTGCCGCTGCGGTTTGGCACCCGATTTACTTCCCTGGAAGATCTGAAAAGCCATCTGGAAAGCTATCTGGATCTCTATCTGAAAAAACTCATGGAGGTGGCGAATAGGGCTGAATACACCTTGAAGCTGATTCCACCGCAACCCGTAGAAGAGCCGACGATCTCAGCAGCGGCCCAGGGAAGGGCCTACTTTCTGGCTAAGAAGCAGCGCATCCAATCTCAGGCAGAACGGCAACAACGGCAGATGGTGGAGTTGGAAGAAGTTCTGGAGGCGATCGTGGCTGCTTTTCCCAAGAGTAAGATTTCTGAGGTTCAGTCTGAACAGAAGACTCAGCAGGTTTATCTCCTCCTGACCCAGGAAGAATATGCTCAGATCGAGGCCTTTCTGCAAACCTGGCAGGAATTGGCCTCCCAATGGCAACTAGTTTTGGGAGAGCCATTGCCACCCTACCATTTTGTTTAAACCCCGTGGAGACGCTGCAGGCAACGTCTCCACAAGAATCTCCATAAGAAATGGAATGGGTTTTCCCCTACTATTTTGCTGGCGGATTATATCGTCTGAGCCAGCATGCGCCTGTGATAACCAGGGCAATCACCACGATCGCTTCAGTCCAGAAGAAAGAGAGGAAATCGCTCAGGGTCCCAACAGGGGGAACATTGGGCTGGGCATTCCGAATCGCGGGGAAGGCAAACAGGAGGGCTCCCATGAAACCAAGGGCTCCTGTTTCCGGCATTCTTCCCGATCTCAGAATGGTGATGGAAATCAACAGAATAATCAGGGAGAGCGCCCACATGATCACCATGACCACACTGGAGAAGAAGATCACGGGTAGCGATCGGGTAATTGTTACATCCAGTTCCAAATAGTCATCGGATTCCTTAGATTCTTTGGTTTCATTGAACGTGACGTTAAAACCGGCCAGATTTGGAGAAAACTCGTATTCCAGAGGAACAGCCTCCACGTCAGCCTCGTTGACAGCCGGAGGGGCAGCAGGTTTATCGGTAGCTCCACCCTTAGGGGCTTCGGGTTGAGGAGGCAGTTTATCGACATACAGCCCGATCGTGGTCTTGTACTCATCCAGGGGATAGGAGAAGGCATCTCCTTCGATCGTGATGTATTTGGTGACAGGAGACTCCGGGGGTTTCCCTTTTTTAATGTCAAACTGTTGCTTGGCAATACTCTCAATGTCTGTCAGTTGCAGATCTGCGGATGGAAAACCATTTTTCTGATCAATCAGGTCGCCCATTGGGAACAGGACCATCCGGGCATCAAGTTCGCCTTTAATGGGATCAAAGCCTAGCAGGGAAATTTCGATTTTGACATGATTAGGATCAACATCAGCAGCCTGCTCTGGGGCGGGAGACTGGGCCACAACAATGGGCATCTGACCATAGTGAAGACCGATTGTCAAGGCCCAGGTCAATAGGGTCACAAGTCCAAAGGCAGAAATTAACTTCTTAAATCGGATCAATCTGAGTCGCATGGATCTCTAAGGGGTAGGGCTTTCTACTACAAAATCTTGCCGTAGAGCCTACCATCAGGACTATTTCATTGGGAGTTAAGCTCAACAGAACTTATAGCCCTTAAAAAGATGAGCCGGGTTGGTTGAGAAACTCCAACTCCTCGGCGGTGCTGGTCCGGCCCAGAATGGCGTTACGGTGGGGAAAGCGCCCAAACCGTTCGATGATTTCCCGGTGCTTCAGGGTAGAACTCAAGGATGCTGCTGTTTCGGTATGTTCTTCCGCTAGCCGTTGGAAGTAGACAACGGCCAGATGCTGATACTCCAGATTTTCACTGTGTTCGAAGGGCAGGTAGACAAACCAGCGCTGAATCGGGAGTAGTTGCCGATCGTACCTCCGTTCGATCGCAGTCTGAGCCAAAGCCAGGGCTTTGGCATCCGTTGCGAAAGCCTGGGGAGTGCCTCGAAACATATTGCGGGGAAACTGATCCAGAAGAATCAACAGAGCCAGACAACTACGAGGTTCTGCCACCCAGTTGTCCAGATCCCCGGCAGCGGCCTGTTCGTAGAGGACCTGGAACTGGTCGCGAATCAGGCGATCGAACACTGGGTCTTTCCTGAACCAGACTTTTCGACCTTTGCCATAGTCTGCCTCTTGCGGATCGCCCAGCCAGAAGTTCAGGATTTCCTCTACAGCAGATATTGAAAATTCCTGAGATGAGCACATCATAAGTGTTGGGACAGTAGACAGCAGTTGGGATTCAAGAGATTTCTATGATTCTGCCGCTGAATTCTGGCTACCATGGCCCCCATTCCTGTAGAACGACTCTCCCCTATGCCATTCAAAGTTCTGCTTGAGCTACTGGCGAGAGTGGGAATTGCTTGATATGGGACAATTCTGAATTTGCGTCTAAAATTCATATAACTCACATTCCTGGAACTATGACTGATACGGTTCTGAGCGTTCGTAACCTGCAAGTCCAATTTCGATCGGACTCCAATCTTGTCCAGGCAATTGATGATATTTCCTTTCAGGTCGAACGGGGTCAAACCCTCGGAATTGTCGGTGAGTCTGGGTCTGGAAAATCAGTTACTGCCCTCTCCATTATGGGATTGCTCCCACCCACGGGTCGAGTCATGGGCGGGGAGATCTGGTTTCACAGTTCTGCAGCAGCGGAAACTGAGGCGATCAACTTACTGGCCCTGCCACCCCATCGCCGTCGGGAATACCGGGGTGGAGAGATTTCCATGATATTTCAGGAGCCGATGAGTTCTTTAAACCCGGTGTATACGATCGGATTTCAGCTCACGGAAGCAATCTGCCTGCATCAACAAATTTCCGAAGCAGAGGCCAGACGCCGGGCCATTGCCCTGCTCCAGGAGGTGAAGCTTTTGCCCAGTGATGAGATCCTGGAGCAGCGCTATTTGAAGGAGTTTACAGCTCAGAATCCGGGACAGGAGCCACCCACGGGGGGCGCACTGCAGCGCCAGATCAATGCCCAGAAACTGGCCGTGCTGGACCGCTATCCCCATCAGCTTTCCGGGGGCCAGATCCAGCGGGTGATGATTGCCATGGCCATTAGTTGTAACCCCACGCTGCTGATTGCGGATGAGCCAACCACTGCCCTGGATGTGACTGTGCAGGCCACCATTTTGGATCTACTGCGGGAACTGCGCGATCGTCGCCAGATGTCCATCCTGTTTATTACCCATGATCTGGGCATCATTGCGGAGATTGCCGATACGGTGGCTGTGATGTACCAGGGCAAGGTGGTGGAGTACGGTTCTACGGAAGCAATCTTCACCCGTCCCCAGCATCCTTACACGAAGGGGTTGCTGACCTGTCGGCCTTCTCCCGATCGGCAGTTAAAATATCTGCCCACCGTTGCGGACTTTATGGAGGTTGTTTTGTCCCCAACCGGAGAACAGGCCCTGGTAGAGGTGGTGCGGGAACAGCTACCGGAGGAAGACAGGCTGGAGATTGAAATCACACCAGCCGAGCTGGCGCAACGGCTGCAGGCACTCCAGCAGCAAGCTCCCCTCCTCTCAGTCCGCAATCTCCATGTTGCTTTTCCAGTCAAGGGCCTGTTCGGCCAGGTAAAACGGCATGTGATGGCAGTCGATGATGTCTCCTTTGAGGTCTATCCGGGGGAGACCCTGGGACTGGTGGGAGAGTCGGGTTGCGGTAAGACAACCCTGGCCAGAGCCCTGTTGCGGCTGGTACCTGTGACTGCCGGACAGATCCTGTTTGAGGAAAGGGCCGTTCTCCATCTATCAGCTCCCCTGTTGCGACAACTGCGGCGGGAAATGCAGATTATCTTCCAGAATCCTTTTGGCTCTCTGGACCCTCGCATGACCGTGGGCAATGCTGTTATGGAGCCCCTACAAATTCATCTGCGCCAGAGCCGGAAGCAACAACGCGATCGGGCCGTTTATCTGCTGGAACGGGTGGGGCTATCGGCGGATGCCCTGCCGCGCTACCCCCATGAGTTTTCTGGGGGGCAACGTCAACGCATCTGCATTGCCCGTGCCCTGGCTCTGAATCCAAAATTCATCATCTGCGATGAATCGGTGTCCGCTCTAGATGTATCGGTTCAGGCTCAGGTTCTGAACCTGCTGAAGGAACTGCAGGAGGAATTTGGCCTGACCTATATCTTCATTTCCCATGATTTGAGTGTTGTGAAATTCATGAGCGATCGGATCATGGTGATGAACCAGGGCCGGATTGAGGAATTGGGACCTGCAGAACAGATTTATCGCCAGCCAGCCCAGGCTTATACCCGTGAGCTGATTGCTGCCATTCCTACGGGTAAGTTCACCCAGCGCCAGCCGAAATAATCCTCCAGCCGCCTTAAAGGTGTGGGAAATGGACCATGACCAGCCCCAGATTGGGATGGTGGCGGACAATATTTTCGGCCAGATAGGCCATGGAGGATCGAGCAATTCTGGCTTCCTCACCTGCCACCAGAATAATCAGATCATGTTGTTTAAGCTCCGCTGAGACCCTTGTCCTGAAAGGTTCTCCAATCTGTTTCACCGCCAGATCGGGAGGCAGGACATTGGGTTGACTCCCAGGCTCGGCCTGCAGGATTTGTAGGGATGCCTTCAGTTCAGCCGCGATCGTTTTTGCTAGGTTCAAGCTCTGATCCAGCGATCCTCCAGACAATTGATGACTGGTAATCAGCAGAACGATTCTGCCTGTATTCTTAATTGGCTCTGGAATACGGCTGATCAAAACAGGTATGGTGGCACGGCGAATGATGCCATCCAGAATGCTGCCAAAGAAATTCTCTTGATAGGTGGAAAAGCCCTTCCAACCACAGATAATTGCACTGGCCTGTTTCTCCTGCGCGGCTCTGGTAATGCCCTTATCCAGGCTGTCATCAATGCGCCCGATCGACTCGACAGGGGTGACTGCAGCATGGGCCATGGTTTCAGCCGCAGCTAAGAGCTGATCCTGCCTGACTCTGGCCTCCATGGACAGGGCATTGCCCCGCTCTACCAGAATATGGAGGGGTAACAGGGTACCAGATGCAGATTTGGCCAGAATGATGGCCAAGTGCAGCAGATTGGCCTCCGTGTCGGGATTGGATACCGGGACCAAAACCCGATCGCCCAGTTGGCTGATAACTTGGGCAGGCGCACGGGCTGTTGTAGATTTCAGGTTATGGCCCCACCGATCGGTGACCCAGGGAGAAATCATGCACGTCACCAGAATCATGGCTATCGTGCCGTTGACCGTCACCTGATCCACCAGCTTAATTTGGTAGGCCACAGTAATCGCAGCCAGGGTAGACGCAGCCTGAGCCACAGACAGCCCAAACATAACCATAATCCCGGCCCGATCCAGACCAAACAGTTTGCCACTCCCCCAGGCTGGCAGGTACTTGGCGACAATAGCCACCCCAATCATGACCCCCGACACTAGCAGCGATTGGGAATCCTGAACCAGGATCAGAGGATTGACCAGCATGCCCACAGAAATCAAGAAAAAAGGTACAAAGAGGGTATTGCCAATAAACTGAATCCGATTCATCAACGGACTGAGTTGGGGAATCAACTGGGTGATGGCAATGCCTGCCAGAAAAGCACCGATGATGGGTTCAATGGCAATCAACTCAGCCATGTAGGACACAACAAACAGGGTAGCCAGGACAAAGGTGAACTCAGCACCTTCATCATGGCCAAACTTCTGAAAAAACCAGCGGCCCACCCTGGGCACCCCCCACAGGGTAATAAACGTGTAGGCAGCCAGGGAGGGGAAGAGGAACAACCAGAACCCCAAAGTCAGGCTGCCCTGGTGAGCTTTAACCAGCACAGCCAGGACCAGCAGAGCCAGGATGTTGGTGATCAGGGTACCGCCCAGGGTTGCGGTCACGACCTGCGATCGCATAATCCCCAGGCGCAGGGCAATGGGCAGGGCCAGCAGGGTGTGGGAAGCAAAACAGGACGCCACTAGGAGCGCAGCAGACAGGTTGTATCCCAGCAGGGACATGGCCGCTGTACCGAGAATCATGGGCACCGCAAAAGTGGCCAGACCAAACACAACCGATTTGTCGGCATTGTATTTCAAATCATCCAGACTGGTTTCCAGACCAGCCATGAACATGAGAAAGAGCAGACCCACTGTGCCCAGGAGCACGATCGTATTGTCCCTGGCTAGCAATCCCAAGCCATGGGGACCAACAATGACGCCAGCCAGAATTAACCCCACCACACCAGGCAGTCGCATCCGCTCGAATAGGAGGGGTGCGATCAACATAATTCCCATAATCATGAGGAAGACGGGGACGGGGTCAGTAATGGGACCCGTCAGCACTGAGGGAGCTCGCAGCTCTTTTAATCGGTAGCCGAGATCAATCAACCAGCCGCCAAAATCGTTCACAAAAAGCTCCTGCTAATGTTGCTGTGATTAGAATAACCACAAGTCAGCCCATTAACCTGTATCTGGCAGATGATATTGGTTTGAAGTCCCCCCGATTTCCATTAAGAAGAAAAGTGATCTAATTGTGAAAAATAAATGAACAAAAAATGAAAGAAATTTGAAATCAAATGCAGTCTAAATTTGAATTTTTAGTCAGACTAATACGGCTTTATCTGTGCAAAATCTTGTATGATGATTCTGGTTGAAGGGGAGTAGCTGCTGGCACAGAAGCCAGTCCACTTGAGTCAACATACTGGTAAATTACCTGGTTCAAGTGACAAGTTTTTGAAATCAGCATCTTTAACTTGTTGATTTCTAATCATAGAAATTTGGAAGCGAGACCTTCACTGAGTTCACACGCCAATTACCCATTGGGTGTGAGCTTGGTGAGGTTTTGTGTAACTCATCAAGCTCCATCCATCGAGAGGATCAGCAAGGAGTTTGAGGGTGTTCACAGCTTTTACAGCCGGATTACTGCTAATCACGATTTCGGAATTAGGGGACAAGACCTTTTTTATTGCCGTCATTCTGGCCATGCGCCATCCACGCCACCTGGTCTTAATGGGTGTGATTGTGGCCCTGGCTGCCATGACGATTTTGTCCGTCACGATCGGCCAGATCTTCGTATTTCTGCCCAAACTTTATACCCATTATGCTGCCATTGGCCTGTTTCTTCTGTTTGGCTTCAAGCTCCTCTATGAAGCCAGTCGAATGACAGCCCAAACGAATTGCGCAGTTGTCGGAGAAGCCAAAGAGGCTGTTGCAATCAGTGAGAAGAATTTACAGGGGCGTCAGAATCCTCTCGCCATTTTGATCGAAAGTTTTATGCTGACCTTTCTGGCCGAATGGGGCGATCGGACCCAGATAGCCACCATCACCCTGGCTACTGCCCATAATGCGATCGGCGTTACCCTGGGAGCTATTTTGGGCCATGCCATCTGCACCATAATTGCTGTGATGTGTGGTTGTCTGATTGCGGGAAAAGTATCAGAGCGGTGGATTACTGCGATCGGGGGCTTCCTGTTTCTGGTGTTTGCTGGAGTAGCGATGGTGGAAGGAGCTGGGGGATGAGGGCAAATTTACATCAGAGAAGAGTTGTCTGATAATCGCAGGAGTAATGATGTTCACCCATCAGCAAGGGATTGGATAACTCAACATGACAGGTCCAATAGCGTCTCCCCACTCTGATCATTCCGTTCCTGCAGAAAAGGCCGACGATCGGCCCATTTCCCCTGACCACTGGACCCATTCCCTCTGGAATCTGTTGGCGATCGGCTATACGCTCATTGGCTACGGAACTGGAATTGGACTGCTCCTGCATCCGAATGGTTGGCTCAATGGTCTGGGTGTCCTGCTGCTCACCCATGCCCTGGTGTATTCAGCCTATCTCTCCCACGAGTTCATGCACGGCACCATTTTCACCCGGCGTGGACTGTTGGGGGTGCGCCAACTCAATGCTCTGGGGGGCACCCTGATGCTGTGGCTGAACGGCGGATGCTATGCCCGGTTTGATGACTTGGCTCGGCTGCACATGGGGCACCATGTCGATCGGGTGGATTACGCGATTGATTTTCCCCAGTGGCTACAACATCTGCCCCCGTCCCTGTATGGGCTGGTGCTGGCCCTGGAGTGGCTGCACATCCCGGTGATTGATTTTCTGCTGCGCTGGCGATCGATCACAGCCCCATTCTGGTTGGCCTCACGTCGAGAGGAACGGCTTCGCACCACAATACTGCTGCTAGTGCGGGGTGGCCTATTCCTGGGCCTGGGCTTGCTTTCCTGGAAAGCGCTGCTGTTGTATGGGATAGCCTATACTGGCATGGTGCAGGTTCTACGGTTGATGGATGCCTTCCAGCACACCTACAAGGTGTTTCCACTGGGAGTCTCCACTCCAGATCATAGCTATGCCTATGAACAGGCCAACACCTTTTCCAACCTTCTCTCCCAGCGCTATCCCTGGCTCAACTTACTGGTGCTCAACTTCAGCTATCACAACGCCCATCACCATGCCATGAAATCTCCCTGGCATCGCTTACCGGCCCTCGATCGGCAGCTTTTCCAGGTCAGTGAGGTCCACAACAGGATTTCCCTGGCTCGTCAGCTCTGGAATTACCATCGGTTTCGCCTTAGCCGCATCTTTGCCAAACTGGAACCGGCAGTGGATGAGTCGGGCCGATTACCGGTAGAGGGCTTTCAGGGTGCGATCGGGGTTTCTTTCCTGGTGCTCCCCTGCTGAATTAAAGCGCAGCAAACTGTTTCCAGCAAAGATATAAGGCCCGTGGCACATGGAAGCAGCCCTTCCACTTGCCACCTTTGAGGTGCAGCAGCACTTCTCCCCGCCGATTCAGGTAGCCAAACCATTCCCCGTATTCCGGATCGGCAAAGCGGGACCAGGCATAGTCGTGCAACTTCTGGTACCAATCCCAGCAGTCTTCCCGACCTGTGAGACGATACCCCATGGCCAGAGCCACCAGGGATTCCAGATGCACCCACCAGAGCTTCTGATCCCACTCCAGTTGCTGGGGTGGCTGACCCTCGGCGTCCATGAAGTAGTACAACCCTCCATACTCGCTATCCCAGGCAAAGTTGAGAATATTCAACACCACATCTACAGCTCGCTGTATGGTCTGGGTATCCTGACGCCGATCGGCAATCTCCATGATGAACCACATCGCCTCAATGCCATGGCCAGGATTGATCAGCCGTCCGTCAAAGCAATTCAGGTGAGAGCCATCCGGGGCCACATTCTCGAACATCAGCCCCCGTTCTGGGTCGAGGAAATCCGTCATCACTTCCTGCACCGTTGCATCCAGAATCGCGTCCAGGCGATCGCTAGCCAGCAGCCAATCCATTTCCAGGGACAGATTTGCCAGAATCATTGGCACCGCCAAGGACTTCATCGAGCGCGTCCCCGGATAGGCCTTACTGTACTGGCCTTTGGGGTTGTCCTTCCGTCGCAATACATTGTTGTACGCCTGCAGAGCCACCTCCCTGGCCCACTCTTCCCCAGAGATGAGGGCGTACTTACTGAAAGCCATGGCTGCGAAGCAATCGGAGAAAATATTGTAGGGCTGCACCAGGGGATTGCCCGCCCGATCGAGGGCAAAGTACCAGTTTCCCTCCGCATCCCGACCATGCTGGGCCAGAAAGTTAGCCCCATGGGCCGCGATCTTGAGCCAGTTGTCCCGCTGTTCCAGTTGGTGATACAACATGGAGAAGACCCAGACCTGGCGGTTCTGTAACCAGATAAACTTATCGGTGTCGAAGACCTGGCCCGCCCGATCGAGACAGGTAAAATAGCCCCCCTGCTCCCAGTCGATCGAGTATTTTTCCCAGAAGGGAATGACATCCTGGAGCAATGCAGTCTTGTATTGATTGGCTAGTGATTTAAAGTCTTGCACCACAATTTCTTCCTTTCCCGCTGCCAAAAAGCAATATAGCAGCCCACCAGTTGATTGACAGCCCGATATCGGCGGACTTTGCTCCCGTAGTCGCGGTTTTAACCCCCAGACCCATCCTCTAAGTGGCTAGCCGATGAATATTTGGTAAGTATTCCATAAATACTTGATAAAGAGCGTTTAAAAGTTTTGCCTCCTATCCTAAGCTTCGATTCAAAAGCCTTTTTCAATTGCATCTATATTCTGGCTCAATTGCCTTTATACTGAGGTTATAAAAATTCGATCTGCTGATTCAGAGTCAATTTCACTCTCCTTTGAAGTAGCTATAAGTATAGAAAATCAAGCATCCAAAGAAAGTGGAAAAATAGTGGAGAAATAACTGAAAAATAGCTGAGGAATAGATAAAGAACAGAACAAGAAATCCAACAAGAAACATCCGTAATTCGACGGTTTCCCTGGCTATCGGGAAGTAGGAGATTATAAGTCAGTAGTAATTGATACCAGGTTTTGAGAAGTTCGAAACCTGGGAATAGTCTTTCTAGACCGTGAAGGGTAACTCTTGATGTTGCCGAATCACCTGTAAGAGCCTTTTTCAGACTCGACTGCCTTTTTCAAAGACCTTGCTGTCTATTTTCTTTGAGTGTTGAGCCCACGGGTTAATGCACCGGGCCAATGCACCGGATACGGAATATTCGATACAGAATCCCTAGTCATTGAGGTTCTGTATGGGAGTCGCGGATCTACCGTTTCTGTAAAGGTCATCTGTAAAGGTCAGTTGTTGAAGTCTACATAAATGATTCATTCGGGAGATTCTCAGCTATGTCTATAGCTACTCTGCGCCGACTTGTGTTGCTTTGGGGCATCACGATCAGTCTGGTTTCAACCTCGATAACAATGCCTGCTCTGGCTGGACAGAAGAATTCTGATCGGGCCTCCTTTCCGGGACGACGAATTGGGGGAGGAACCCGAGGAGAATGTTTGATGAGTAGCCAGCCTCTGGTTGCCCTGAATCCAGTCAATAACTTAGGGATAACGGCCAGCGATCGTCCTACTGTTTATTTTGCAGTTCCCAAACTGGGTGGATCCTATCCGGTTGAATTTGTTCTGCAGGATACGGATGGCAATGTGGTCTATGAAACAGCTTTAGCAGCAGGCAAAACCAAGGAAATCGTTGGCATTCGCCTGCCTCAAAATAGCCTGAAAGTTGGTCAAGACTATCACTGGTCTTTTGCGGTTGTCTGTGAACCTGAAGATCGCTCACAAAATCTGGTGCTATCCGGGTGGCTGCGACGGGTATCTTCCCAGATGGCCTCAAGCAATGAATCCAGTTTACAGGCCAGACTGGAGCAAGTGCAGTCTGCTCAAAAGGCTGGGGTCTGGAGCGACGCGATCGCGACACTGGTGGAGTTACGTCAGGCCTATCCAGATAACGACAAGGTTCTGCGCCAGTGGGCCCAACTGCTTCAAGAATTGGAGTTGAATGCTGTTTTTGAGCCATCGATGATTGGTCAGCTCTAAGAGGAAGTCGTCCAGGTGACGCGGTTCTTATTATGGACTACTGCTTTCAGTAAGCTGTTGCGATCGGGCCTTGGCCAGATTCGGCAATTCCGTGATCATCCGCTGTTAGCCCCCCATATTGTGCGGGTGGCAGTTTGTTCCGTCTTGATGTCCGGTACAGTTGTGGCCGGCTGCTGCGTTGGCATCCAGACATTAGGCGGGCTGGAGACGCTGGAATTATTCGTTCTCGATCGGTTCGTGCGATTACATCCGGACGCACCTCCTGATCCACGCCTGCTGGTGGTCACCCTTACAGAAGAAGATCTGCACCGCTACCGGTGGCCCCTATCGGATCAGATTCTGGCTCAGGCTCTGGAACAGCTTCAGTCCTATCGTCCCAGAGTCATTGGTCTAGATCTTTACCGTGATCTCGCAAATCCGCCCGGAGAATCTGCGCTGGCTACCCAACTGCAGGCTAAAAACCTGATTGCCATCACTGAAATTATTGGGGACATCCCCCCTCCACCCGGCGTTGCTGAGGAGCGAGTTGGCTTCAACGACTTTACCCTGGACCCGGATGGTGTGCTCCGCCGCAACCTACTCTTTGTAGCCTCCCCCGATCGGGACTACTCCTCCTTTGCGTTACGGGTCAGTTTGGCTTATCTCCAGCCTGAAGGAGTGCATTTCCGATATACTCCTCAGGCCCTATTTTTGGGAGCGCAGCCGATCGTACCCCTGGAGCCAACCTCTGGAGGCTATCAAATTGCCGATACGCGCGGCTATCAAACGCTCCTGAAGTATCGTACAGGCAGCGCCATTGCCCAAACAGTCACCCTTACTGATGTCCTGGAGGGTCGCGTCAATGCAGCCTGGGTGCGGGACAAGATCGTTCTACTGGGCACAGTGGCCCCCAGTCTTAAGGATCAGGTTTATACCCCCTATAGTGCCAGCCTGAAGGATACTTTCCAGATGCCAGGGGTGATTATCCATGCTCAAATGGTCAGTCAATTACTGGATATTGCCTCTGGACAGCAGCGAGAATTCCAGTTTTGGCCCCGATGGGGTGAGCTCCTCTGGGTCTGGAGTTTGACGATCGTCGGTGGATTGTTGGTCTGGAAATTAAGACATCCCCTCACTTTTGGATCTGCTGGCGTTGCTTGTCTGCTTGTGATTGGGGGCCTGGGCTGGGGATTATTTGGGCATCAGATTTGGATTCCAGTGGCAGAACCTATGCTGGGGTTTGTTGTGGCTGTTGGTCTGGCGATGGCCCATCGGTTGTTCTACACAACAACCCGTGATCCGCTGACTGGGTTGCTCAATGGGGGAGCATGGGTGCGCCATTTAAGTCGATCACTGGCTCGCAGTTCTCGCCACAAAACCCCATTGACCTTGGGGGTGCTGTTTCTGCATCTCGATCGCTTCCAGTTAATCAGCAAGAGCCTGGGAGAGCCGAGCAGCGATATCCTGCTGTTGCAAGTCGTAACCCGTTGGCGGGCCAAACTCCCTCGTTCGGCCCGACTTGCCAGGGTCAGTCGGGATGAGTTCGTCATTTCTCTACCCCATCGGCAGCAGGAAACCTTGACTGCCCTGGCCGAACGGTTGCAGGAAGCCCTGGCAGACCCCTTTCTAATCAATCAACAACCCCTGGTGCTGACGAGCAGTATTGGGATTGCCGTCACCCAAGCCCATCATCTGCATACCCCTGAAAACTTGCTGCGTGATGCCCATACGGCAATGTACCGGGCCAAGGGAATAGGAAGTGCCCACTATGAAGTCTTCGCAGCGGGAATGTTAGCTGAGGCAGTCGATCGCTTCACCCTGGAAAATGATCTGCGACAGGGAATTGCGGCGCAGCAATTTGTCCTGTACTATCAGCCGATCATTTCCCTCAGCAGTGGAAAAATTGCGGGCTTCGAAGCGCTGGTGCGCTGGCAGCATCCTGGTCGAGGATTTATCCCCCCCCTAAAATTTATTCCCCTGGCAGAAGAGACCGGCCTCATTATTCCCTTGGGGAAATGGATCTGTCAGACAGCCTGTAGTCAGGTTTACCGATGGCAGCAACAGTTTCCCGATCATCATCTGGCCATCAGCGTTAACTTTTCGGGTCGCCAGTTCGAACAACCCGACCTGATTGAGCAATTGGCTCAAACCATTCGAGACGCAGAGATTGAAGCCTTTACCCTCAAACTCGAAATTACCGAAAGCATGGTGATGGGAGATGTGGAAGCAGCGATTGATCTGATGTTGCGGCTCAAATCCTGCGGCTGCAAGCTCAGTATGGATGATTTTGGCACAGGCTATTCCTCTCTCAGTCAGCTTCGGCGCTTTCCCATCGACACCCTCAAAGTGGATAAGTCTTTTGTTCAGAAGATGGGGCAAAGCCCTGAAGATTATGAGATTGTCCGCATGATTATTAATCTCGGTCACACCCTGGGAATGGATTTGATTGCTGAAGGGGTGGAAACGCAGGCAGATGTCGATGCGTTGCGATCGATGAATTGTGAATTTGGCCAGGGATATTTCTGGGCAAAACCGTTGCCTGCTGCTGAAGCAACCGCACTTCTCCGACAGCAAAGTTTACTTGCTTGATCCGTCTCAATTTCACTGTCATTCATCCTTAAGGATTAAAACCATGGTATTGACTCCGCAAAAACCACAGACGAGACTCATGCAACGCTGGCGTGTCAGACTGAGCTGCTTAGGGGCGGCCCTGGCCTTTGTCGGATGCAGCGCTCTTCCAGTCTGGTCCCAAACCCTGTCTGAAAAAGTTTTGGCGATGGAAGGGGGTTTGGAGAAAGAATTTGAGACTTATTTTGGAGAGAACCTGGCCGATGTGACGCAACCGCCTGAGGAGATTGCCAAAACCCTGCAACGCATTGGCCAAAAAACCGGGACTAAACCTGCCGTTCTCTGGGCCATTCCCCGTGAAGATCACCTGCATCTGGTCTTGATTACACCAGGGGGAAAACCGATCGTGCGGGATCTCTACGATGTACCAAAGGCTAAACTGCGTCGGGCTGTGGATGCGTTTCATCTGGAGATGTACAACTCCCCTAAGCGCGTCAAGATGACTGCGGCTCTACAACTCCATGATTGGATGATCAAACCCTTTGAAGCCGAATATCTCCAGGCTGAAGGGATTGACACGATTCTGTTTTGCCTGGGCAATGGCCTGCGGAGTCTGCCTTTGGCAGCCCTTTATGATGGCAAACAATTCCTGCTGGAAAAGTATAGTGTGACGCGCATTCCCGCTTTCAATTTGATTCAGACGGACTATGTGAATCTTCAGCAAGGTCAGATTCTGGCCATGGGAGCATCCAAATTTCAAGATCAAAGTCCCTTGCCTGCGGTTCCCCTGGAGCTTTCCAACATCTTGCGGGAGTTGCAGACAGCAAGACCGAATGAGTATCGCTGGAAAGGTCGATCGTTCCTGAATCAGAGTTTCACCCTGGCCAATCTGCAGCGGTTAGTTAAAGCCCAGCGCCCAAACATTGTCCATCTGGCAACCCATGCGATGTTTAAGCCTGGCAAACCGGATAACTCGTATATCCAGCTCTGGGACTCTAAGCTGGGTTTAGACAAGATCCGCCAGGTGAACTGGGGATCTCCATCTCTGGAATTGCTGGTGCTCAGTGCCTGCCGAACCGCCATTGGCGACGATGAAGCGGAACTGGGCTTTGCTGGGATAGCCCTGAAATCCAAAGTCAAAACAGTTCTGGCTAGTCTCTGGAACGTCAGCGATGAAGGCACGCTGGCTCTGATGAGCGAATTCTATCGCCAACTGGGGACCACCTCCACCAAAGCGGAAGCCCTCAGACAGGCTCAATTACGGATGCTGCGGGGAGAAATTCGGATTGAGGGCAAGCAACTGGTACTTTCACGGGGACCGATCCAATTACCCCCAGAGTTGGGCAACAAATCCGCTGATGATTTGTCTGCTCCTTTCTACTGGGCTGGATTTACCCTCATCAGTAGCCCCTGGTAAGGGAATCTCCTGAAAATCCTTGGTCGGGTATATTCCCATGACAGTTGATCAAACGGGAGAACCACGGTGGTTCCAGAGACCTGCACTCAGGTATTAAGTTGTTTTAAGAACATCCCCGATGTTGCAGCGGAATTCCTGCTGATGTTTACATCGGGGAATAAACTCTGATGTGCTGTCTTACATTTGCGCCTCGTCTCAGCCCTTGAGGAATAATAACAGGTCGGTGCTGAGTTGCTCTTTGTGGGTGTTGGTCAGTCCGATCGATGCGCCGGGATAGATTTTGAGGGTGGGATTTTTCACGAAGAATAGCTCAGCAGTATCGGGTCATGTGGAGCGCACCCTGTTGTCGGGGGCCATGACCAACGGCATCGATCGGCTGGAACAAGAGGGTATTGTCGTTCACTTACGCGATCCGGGCGATCGCCCCAGTGTCATTGTGCATAGCGCATACCATTGTGGAGAATTGCCGGACGCTCAAGTTCAATACCCAATCATTTCACATGGCAAAATCAATGGAATACGACCGAAAGTGCTCAAGATAGACTATGAATCGTCGTAATTTCCTCAGAATAACTGGAGCTACTCTAGTAGCTCAGATCATCCAGGATTGCACCCAATCTGATCAAAATCCTCACGAACAACGAGTTTTGGTGGTTGGTGCGGGTGTGGCTGGTTTGGCAGCTGCAAAGACCCTGGTTCAAAACGGCTATGATGTTTCGGTGATTGAGGCAAGAGATCGAATTGGGGGGCGCGTTTGGACCCATTCTAAATGGGGAGATGCTCCGATGGATTTAGGCGCTTCCTGGATTCATGGCATCCAGGGCAATCCATTGGCAGACATCGCAAGCACCCTCAAAGCTCGCACAGTCATGACCCGTTATGACAGGGATATCACCTATAAGACGACGGGTGAAGTACTCAACGATGAGGAGGAACTCCGGATAGAAAAGCTACAAAAGAAGATCCTGCGAGTTCTCCGTAAGGCGCAGAATTATGAT
Organism: Leptolyngbya sp. 'hensonii'; assembly: GCF_001939115.1. Taxonomy (GTDB): domain Bacteria; phylum Cyanobacteriota; class Cyanobacteriia. The sequence goes on from NZ_MQTZ01000012.1 coordinate 57,654, forward strand.
CCAGATCAATCTGTGCAGAAGGCCGTTGAAACTGGTTTACGATGGGCAAATCTCTCCTCTGAGGAAAGGAAACTGGTTGGGTTCATCTTAAACAATCTCCTGGAGCAGGAATATGGCGGGAGCACGGCAGAGTTATCCGCCCAATGGTTTGATGCAGCTGACGAGTTTGGAGGAGGGGATGTCCTTTTTGTGGATGGCTATGGCGCGATCGCTGAATATCTGGCCAGAGATCTTCCGATTACCCTAGGGCAGCAGGTGCGCAGCGTTCAGATCAATTCAGGGAAAGTCACAGTCAGCACCGATAAAGCCACCTATTCGGGAGACCGGGTGATCATCACCTTGCCCCTGGGAGTGCTCAAAACAGGCCAGATTACGTTTTCGCCTGCTTTGCCCGAGAACATGCGTCAGGCCATTTCAGCCTTGGGCATGGGCGTGCTGAACAAATGTTATCTTCGCTTTCCCAGAGTGTTTTGGCCGTCAGAGTTCGACTGGCTGGAGTACATCCCTGTCCAACATGGGCAATGGGTCGAGTGGGTCAGTTTTGCCCGTCCAACCAAACTGCCGATCTTGCTGGGGTTTAATGCGGCTGATTTTGGGCGTGAAGTTGAATCCTGGACCAATGAAGATATTGTGGCAGGTGCCATGGAAACTCTACGAACCATCTTCGGCGATCGCATCCCCAGCCCAGTCGATTATCAGATCACCCGTTGGGCCTCAGACCCGTTTGCTTTGGGTTCCTATTCGTTCAATCAACTGGGGTCAACACCCATGATGCGCGATTACCTGGCACAGAACATAGAAAGCAGGATTTTTTTGCTGGCGAGGCCACCCATCGCCAGCACTTCGGTACAGTTCACGGTGCCTATCTATCCGGGTTACGAGCGGCTCAGGAAATCATCCACCTGGCATGATCGAGATCGTCCGACTAGGAACTGCCCCTACCCATCTCTGGCCCAGACTCGCCCCGATCGGAGGCCCTGGAGGGTTTGCAAATGTCTGATTTCAGGGATGCCAGATCAATGTAGCGATCGGCAATGTTAATCAGGTGTTCACTGGTGAGCGATCGGAGGCACACCAGCTCGGTACGAATTCCCCGGTAAGCCACCGCATCCAATGCATAGGCCAGTTCTCCGTCCCCACTAACTAGAACCACAGTATTGCAACATTCGGCCAATCTCATCATGTCGATCGCCATTTCGACATTCAGGTTGACTTTGATGGAGCCGTCTGGAAAGTGAATCAGATCCTTCGCAATCACCCGATATCCGTTGCGTTGCATCCAGTACAGAAACTGCTTCTGTTTCTCATTGGCAGGATCAAGGCCCGTATAAAAGAAAGCATGAACAAGCCAGCTATCTCGTACCAGATAGGAGAGTAAGCGGGCATAATCAATCTCAATTTCCAGATGCATAGCCGCATAGAACAGGCTGGAGGCATCTATGAGAAGCAACACCTGACCTCGATCGGCCAGATCCAGGCCAATTCTTTCCCGACCCAAATTTGATCCCTTGGGAGCTGGTGAGCGTCTCGCATTTCTTGCTTCAGAATCATCCGAATGGGGGGGTTTGGGGGGGACAAGTTGAACCATAAGGGTTGTTTCTCAAGGGTTTTAGTTCAGGCTGCTCTCTGCCAGGTCACGGATGAGGGCTGTTTTAGAGCTGATGTATTGGTACAGATTACCTTCCTCCTCGCCGCTCAATAAAACCCTCCGGGAAATCTGTCGTAACAGCTCCTTCACCAACCCTGCGTCGTTAAGCATCAATAATTCTCTGCTTCTACTTTCTTCAATCACTGACCAGGCTAGCCGTAAGATTGAGGCATTGGTGACCATGGTTTAATCCTGGCTGCAGACTATTAATTTAATAATTTCTTTATATTCTAAAAGCGACTTTGAATAAATCCGTGAGAGTTCATCAAGTGAGATATTTATTAATAAAACTTAGCAAACACTTGACCTGATGTGTAGGAGGGATTTGATTTAGAGGCGGAGCATCAATCATATCCTGGAAATTGGTATCAGCCTTCTAAGTGACTGACATTAAAACCCCAGATTCTTTTGGACGCTGCTGTCCTAGACAACAAACAGCAAAAGAGAATCGGCGTTGCTGAATAGAAGTATGATTTTCGTGCTTGAGCCTTATGCAGCCCTCACCCTAGCCCTCTCCCGCAGGAGAGGGAACAAGAGTTTTAGCTCCCTTCTCCTGGGGGAGAAGGGTTGGGGATGAGGGTAATTCATATTTGCATTCAGCAAAGCCAGAGAATCCAGGGTTTTGTAACATTTACCCCCCAAGGCGTGACCTTATCCCTGTATCCTGGCTGGGTTTCTTAAGATTGTTGTTACATTATGCCAGTCCCACCAGTTTGAGACTCAGGTCCCACATCCGCTCACCATTTTCATCATCCCGTGCCTGGGGAGAAACTCTTCGAATGAAGGGTTTGCCGTCCTTCTTCTGGCGATTTCCCCAACTCCAGTAGGCACCGGACTGTTTGAACTCAGGGTCAGCTACAACGGCTGCCACACGTTCGCCTGCTAACTCCTGAGAGACATATCCGCCGGTAATGTACTTCTGAAACAGGGGAAACAGTTTCTGGAACAGGGGATAGTGGTTGCGGAAGAGGGGGGTGTCGGCCACGCAACCTGGATAAAGAGAACTGAAGGTAATCCCGGTGGACTCGTGGTAACGACGATGTAATTCCTTCATGGTGAGCACGTTACAAACCTTGCTATCCTTGTAAGCCTTAACCGGTTCAAACGGTTTGCCATCAACCATGGAAATGGGAGGTTTGAATCCTGCTTCAAACCCTTCAAAATTTCCTAAATCTGGGCGGGGATAAATCTTACCTCCCACTTCGTCTGGATTGTGAGTCACGGTTCCCAAGATGACAAGTCGCTTATCCCCATAGGGAGGCTTTTGCAACGTTTCCAGAAGAAGGTTGCACAACAGAAAATGACCCAGATGGTTGGTGGTCATCGTCAGTTCATAGCCTTCGGGACTGCGCAGCGGCTCCTTCAGCAATGGCATATAGATAGCTGCATTGCAAAGTAGGGCATTCAAAGGTCTACCACTGGCCTGGAACTCCCGTACAAACCGCCGCACATTCTCCAGATCCCCTAGGTCAATCTGCTTTAAGGTGAAACTCCCTTCTGGGATGTCCAGAGAGCGAGCTGCATCGCCACCCTTCCTGACATCCCGACAAGCCATGACTACGAACCAGCCTCTGTTTGCAAGGGCTTTCGCAGCATACAAACCAACCCCTGAGGAAGCACCTGTGACTATAACTGTTGGCTTCTGATCTTGTCCCATTTTGCTAAAACTTCATGAATCTCCGTTGACAGTCTCCATGATCTCATACCCCTGAACCCTTCGCACAGATCGCAAGAAGCGGGTGGTTTTCAGGCTGGGACCCAGATAGAGTAGGTCTGATGGAAACCATTGTGAACTTCTAGGATTGACGAACGATGAACGCCTCGATCGACCCTAACCCAATCCGTCATGAAGACTATCAGCGCATTGCTCGAGCGATCTCCTTTATGCGACAACATCACCTGCAACAGCCCGATCTAGCGACTGTAGCCCAGCAGGTCCATTTGAGCGCATCCCACTTTCAGCGGTTGTTCACCCAGTGGGCTGGCATCAGTCCCAAACGGTTTTTGCAATACCTGACCGTAGAATATGCCAAGCAAAGAATAGCCCAGAGCAAGAACCTGCTTGATCTCAGTCTGGAGGCAGGGCTGTCCAGTCCTGGTCGGCTGCATGACCTGTTCATCACCCTAGAAGCCATGTCACCCGGAGAGGTCAAGGCCAGAGGGGCTGGATTATCGATCCATTACGGCATCCATCCCACGCCGTTTGGTCAGGCCCTCCTAGCCCTTACACCCCGTGGCCTCTGTAGTCTGCAATTTGTCGATGCCGGGAACGGTCAACAGGGTGAACAGATGCTGCGATCGGAGTGGCCCCAGGCTGAGATTAGCCCTAACCCAGAGGCGACCCAAACCCTTTGTGACCAGATCTTCCAGCCACGGACGATCTCACCAGCCCGTTCCCTAACGCTTTTGGTTCGGGGTACAAACTTTCAGATCCAGGTCTGGCGAGCACTCCTACAGTTACCATTAGGCAGCCTCACCACCTATCAGGGGTTAGCGACCCTGATTGATCGACCCACAGCCGCCAGAGCCGTAGGGAATGCAGTTGGCCAGAACCCGATCGCTTACCTGATTCCCTGCCATCGGGTTCTGCGTCAATCGGCTGAGCTAGGGGGCTATCGCTGGGGTCTGGAACGCAAAACAGCGATGTTGGGCTGGGAAGCCAGTCACCTGGCCCAGCATCTCAAGGACACCCCAGAAGAAACCAGGATTTAACTGGCTTGAGAATGATCGGACTTGGGTTCAGTTTCTGGATGGATGTGGGTAGTGATCTTACGTAAGCGATCGCGAATCTCAACCAGTTTAGCCTGGGTACTGATCGGAGATCGGGGCAGAGGCGCATCCAGATTAGGCCAGGTCGGGATATCGATACAGGGACATTCCAGGGAGGCCACCGCCGCATTTACCATGGGCACAGGCATGGAGCAGCGGGCACAGGAACTAATATCCCAGGCGGGTGTCAGCAACTCTGAGATTGTGTAAGTTGTTCCCTCCAAGTAGCAATCACCCGCATCTACAGCCTTGACCTGTTGCCAACAGTCTTCAAACTGACGGCTGTAGCGATCGCCCTCAATTACTGGCTGAGGCAACACAACAGTCCGGCCATTGTGAATCAGCAGTTTCTTGCCCAGTTGAAACCAGTAAGCCAGATACTGCCGGACTTGATGTTCAGATGCCATAGTTGCTAACCGATTCTTGCGCCATACCTGGGGAACTTGGAGTTAAGTCCATGCTATCCCGGAGCAACAGCTTCCAGACGACTCAAATCTGTATTGAATCTTAAGCCCACCCGATCTTCTCCGTGCCCTTCGTGCCTCAGCAGCCCATCCCCCCATTACCCTCCATCCCCAGCGGCATCCCCAACCGCGACAAATTCAGTACATGACCTGCCGTAACCAGATAGACCGGATCTGCGATCGTCCCAATCTGGCGCACCAGTAGACCCAGGCGATCGCGAAACAACCGCCCCACAGGATAGGCTGGCACCAGTCCCCAGCCTGCTTCCTCCGCTACCAGAATCACTTCACAGGTCCGTTGCCGCAAACCAGTCAGCAGAGTTGCCTGGGTTTGCCACCAAGTGGCCTCATCCTGCTCCAGGAGATTCGCCAACCAGGTGCCTAGAGAATCCACCAACAGGCAGTGGTCAGCAGAGAAGGTCCGAATGGTGGCAGCCAGATCGATCGGACCCTCCAGGGTAGCCCAGTGGGAAGGACGACGCAGGCGATGCTGCTCAATCCGGGCCTGCCATTCCTGATCATCCAGATTGGTTTGAGCCGTAGCCACGTAGACCACTTTTTTAGCAGAGCGATCGGCCAGAAACTCTGCCCATTCACTTTTTCCAGAACGGGAAGGGCCAGTGACTAAAGTTAGTTGACTTGACGGGTGCAATATGTCATGCATAGAAAAGATATTTCCACATCCTCATGTTAAGACCCTAGGGCTGGTGTCTCACCAGAGGGCCAGAATGATGAAACCAGAGTTGAACCGCATTCATACTGCACTGAACCAGGCCGAGGGTACCCGTTCTCCTGCTCCGGAGTCGATCGGTCGTCCCTCATTGCAGCCCAGCTATTCCTTTAAATTGTCGCCCCGCTCGCCCCAAGCAACCTCTGGACCGAAACTGCCCCAACCCTTTCCTATCAGCTCCTCCCAAGCATCGTCTGGATCTGCCCTGTTGTCCCCAGAACCTCCTGTTCCCCTGAATCCCGTCCAGGACTCTAACTCCACTGCTGATCTCAAACTACAACCCTCTACGCAACAGGGTTTGGTGTCTCTGCCCCCCACCATTCCAACGGTGGTGGAGCCGGTGCTCCCAGATCCGTCCAGACTCTCTTCTGCCGTCTCTCCGTTGCAGGTTTTGCGAGAACTCGAAGCTCTGGTTTTGTCCTGGCAGGAGGAGTTGAATCGGGTGTTACAGCAAATTCAACGTCTGTATGACGAAGGCCCGATCGTGGATGGTTGGCTGGAAACCCATCCCCGGGAACACCGGGGGCAGGGAACGAAGCTCCATCATCTGGATCTCTCCCACTTGAAAGATTATGTGGAAGACCTCTGTAACCGGACTTTAAATCGGCCCACCCGACCTCTATCCCCCAGGGAAGAGGGCTACAGCCTCTGTGGGCTGGACGAAGACGGCAATCTCTGGTGTCATCCCTGTCCGCCAGAGCAATTGCCCAGTGTCAGTGCGGCGATCTCCCGATTTCATCGCCTGCGCCAGCTCCGCCAGCGACAACAGCATCTGGAATCCCAGCTCAATCATCTAACCGGAGCCATGGTGGCCCTGTACACAAAGTTTCAAGCTATATGACTTTAATCGTCTTCGCGACGACCTCCCAACTGGCGAGGCAGTTTGCGCCGTAACAGGTCCATCAGGGGAGTTGTTCCTGGCAGTTGGCAGGCGGTAGCAATCCCTCCGAAAACAACCAATCCGGCAGTTCCAGCGACACAAAGTTGCACCAATTGAATCAGGAAATTGGTTTGATTCAGACTTTGCTGGCAGACCCAGAAAGTACCGGCAGATACGCAGCCAGCCACAACACTGACCAGGGTCATCTGGAAGACAATCAGGCCCCATTCCCGCCAGGGAAGGCCATGAATTTTACGATCCAGATACCACATGAGGGCAAGCATGGAGGTGATATTGACAATGACGGTAGCTAGTACCAGGCCAGGAGTTCCCAGGGGGAAAATCAGGATGGCATCCAGCACTGCATTCAAGAAAATATTGACCACACTGATCCGGAAAGGAGTTTCCCCATCTCCCAGTGCATAGAAAACTCGCACCAGGACATCCCGGCCCAGATAGGCGAACATTCCGATCGCGTAGGCCACCATCACCTGAGCCACAAAGATGACATCCCGATCCCCAAAGGCCCCCCGTTTGTAGACCAGTTCCACGATCGGCAGGGCCAGGGCACTAAAAATTGCACTCAGGGGCAGCATGGTGACTGCCGTCATCACCAGCCCCTGGCGGATGCGCTGTTTTAATTCTGGCCAATCCTCTGGATTAGCGAGCCGGGAGAAGACGGGTAATAGGGGCACCAGAATTACATTGGAGACAATGCCAAGGGGCGTCTGAATCAGCAATGTGGCATAGCCCATCGCTGAGGCAGCCTGAGGAATAAACGAGGCGAAAAAGAGGGCCGTCTGGACATTGATGTACATCATTCCAGAGGACAGGGTGGCGGGGCCCATAATTTTGATCACATCCTGAACCCCTGGATCGCGGAAGTTAAACCGTAATCGCAGGGTTCCTAAGCCAGCTTTCCACTGGGCAGGCACCTGGATCAGCCACTGTAAAACAGCCCCTCCCAGGGTGCCGTAAGCCAGCACCAACCCTCCCAAAAATACATGCTGGGGGTCCGTCACCTGCCCCCCAACCACGACGAAGAAGCCAGCCAGACCAACCAGCAGGGCCACACTGGAGAACAGGGGGCTAATGGAAGGTAACCAGTACATATCAGCGGCGTTCAGGGTACCAAACCCAATCCCAATTAATCCGGCCAGCAAAGCCATGGGTGCCATAATCCGAGACTGCTCGATCGCAATCTTCTGAATCACCAGGCCCTCCGGGGTTCGCCCCAGCCCCGGGGCAACGAGATTGAGCAGAGGTTCGGCAAAAATGATCAGGGCGATCGTCGCCAGCAGTAAAATTCCCCCAACGGCTGTGGTGATGGTCTCCACCAGAGGGGCTGCCTCTTCTTTCTTGCGTTTGGCCAGCACACTGACGATCGCGCTGTGGAAAGGACCGTTGATGCCGCCCAGAAGAATCAGCAGGAAGCCAGGGATCACATAGGCGTAATTGTAGGCATCATAGGCAGGACCGACGCCGAAAAAGGCCGCGATCGCCACCTGCCGGACCAATCCCGCGACCTTGCTGAGCATGGTTGCGATCGCCACAATACCAGCAATTCCAACCAGAGACCGTTTCTTCGTTTCAGACACAGGCAATTTCAGAAGATAATCTGCAATGATAGACAGTGGTTTAAAACCACGTCCCATTGTAGGGGGGAACGGTCCTTGCTCCCTATCTCCCTCAGAAGATGGCTCCAGCCCCAAATTGCCCAGATCCAATGCCCCAACTGGTTTACGAATACCCCCCCTTACTTCCTGGCATTCTGATCAAACGCTATAAGCGATTTCTGGCTGATGTGGAACTGGCATCTGGAGAGATTGTGACGGCCCATTGTCCCAATACTGGCCCCATGACAGGGGTTTGTCTTCCTGGTAATCCAGTCCAGATTTCTGTCAGTGACAATCCCAACCGGAAACTCCCCTACACCTGGGAAATGATCCAGGTGACGACGGCTAATCCACCGATCTGGGTGGGGGTCAACACCGCTCTGCCCAATCGCATTGTCAAACGCATGTTGGATCAGCATTTGCTGCCTGGATTGGAACCCTACAGTCAGGTCCGGATGGAAGTTCCCTACGGCCAAGACAAAGCCAGTCGAATCGATTTTCTGCTCACTGGGGAGGAGGCAGATCGTCCCCTTTACGTGGAAGTTAAGAACACCACTTGGCCCCAGGGAGATCTGGCCCTGTTTCCCGACACCGTCACGACACGGGGCCAGAAGCATTTACAGGAGTTGACTGCCCTGGTTCCGACCACACGGGCGGTGATGCTTTACTTCATCAACCGCAGCGATTGTCCCCGGTTTGCTCCAGGAGATGCCGCCGATCGTCGTTACGGGGAATTGTTTCGGGCCGCAATCAAGGCCGGGGTCGAAGTTCTGCCCTGTCGCTTTGATGTAACTCCGATCGGGGTGTTCTACCTGGGATTAGCGGATTTGTTGCTAACCATGCCGATTCAATAGATCCTAGATTTCGTAGTGCCAGCAGGGCAAGATGCTCATACTACGAGAGTTGTGCATTGATAGGGAGTGGGAGCGTCTCGCTCACGTTCAGATCGAGCAAATCATACCGTGATTCAGCAACGCCAATCTTTCATGGGCTATTATTGCTGACCCTTACCTCCTTGAAGCCAAAATCAGCTCCTGCGACAGAACAAAAGCAAAGGACAGTCAAGATTACTCCGGAAAGTTTACCAGGTCGCCAAAAATGGCTGAAGCAGTATTTGAGTCTGATGGTAACTCCCGACAAGGCAAGGGTTTATGTGATTTCGGAAGGTTTCCCAGCTAACTCAGCGGTATGGAGAGGGACCCCTTTACGAGGCCCGCAAAGGACAACTGGTTCTTTACATTAACCTGATTCCCAATCGCGATCGCACCGGCACGATCGCGATCGTCTGGAGTGCCCTGCCCCAATAGTTACTTGCCCATGCCCAACTGTTGAGCTTTCTGGTAAACCTTGCCCTCTGTGAGCAGGGAAGGCGCAATCACCACTTCTACGGCCTGCATTTCCTTGATATCCTTCGCCCCCAGAGTGCCCATACTGGTCTGAAGTGCGCCTAAAAGGTTGTGGGTGCCGTCATCCAGTTGAGCAGGCCCGCGCAGGATCTGCTCCAGGGTGCCCGTGGACCCAACCCGGATGCGTGTACCACGGGGCAGCACCGGACTGGGGGTGGCCATGCCCCAGTGAAACCCCCGACCAGGGGCTTCCTTAGCCCGGGCGAAAGGAGATCCAATCATCACCCCATCTGCGCCACAGGCAATGCACTTACAGATGTCGCCGCCCGTAATCAGCCCCCCATCAGCAATGATAGGGACATACCGGCCTGTTTCCTGGAAGTAGTCTTCACGGGCAGCGGCGCAGTCTGCGATCGCAGTGGCCTGGGGCACTCCCACGCCCAGCACTCCCCTGGAGGTGCAGGCGGCTCCGGGGCCAATCCCCACCAGAATAGCAGCCGCCCCTGCTTTCATCAGATCCAGGGTGACCTCATAGGTGACACAATTCCCCAGGATCACTGGAATGGGCATATCCTGGCAGAACTGGGCCAGATCCAGCGGCGTGACCGTCTCTGGAGACAGATGGGCCGTCGAGACTACTGTTGCCTGAATAAAAAACAGATCAGCTCCCGCCTTGGCAGCAACCTGGCCAAATTGGGCGGCCCCGGCTGGGGTGGCACTGACTGCCGCAATACCCCCCTGACTCTTAATTTCTTGAATTCGGCGTTCAATGAGTGCTGGTTTGATCGGTTCTGCGTAGAGCTTTTGCATCAACCCGACAAATTCAGTCGTTCCAACCCCAGCAATTTCATCCAACACTGGATTCGGATCGTCGTAGCGAGTCTGAATTCCTTCCAGATTCAAAACCCCTAACGCGCCAAGCTGAGACAGTAGCACAGCCATTTTCACATCGACTACGCCATCCATCGCACTGGCAATGATGGGAATTTCTCGTTCAATACCGCCAATTTGCCAGCGCGTGTCGGCCAATTTCGGATCAAGTGTTCGCCGTCCGGGAACTAGCGCAATCTCATCAATTCCGTATGCCCTGCGGGCTGTTTTACCCCGACCAATTTGAATATCCACGCTGCACATTCCAAAGCTATTTACGCTAGGGTATCAAATTCAGAGGAAAGTTTGATGGTGGGCATGAGTCATGGGGGATGTGTCGGTTTAAATCGGTTATGACCCATTCAAAATGAGTTTCCATTTTGTGCCTGCTTGGGTAGGGCGGGTCGGAATCAAAACTTATGTTGAATTTGCTGATGCATGGTTGACTTAAAACCAATGACAAAGGATTGATGTTGGATGGCCGATCGGCTCTAAAATTTCTGGTGTAACAGATTGTTGTCAATGCAGCAGGTTAACTATGGCGGTTAAAAAAGGTGACATGGTCCGAGTGGTACGCGAGAAACTGGAGAACAGCCTGGAAGCTCAGGCTAGTGATACCCGCTTTTCGGCTTATATTTTTGAAACCAAGGGGGAAGTAATCGACCTACGGGGAGACTATGCCCTGATCCTATTTGGGGCTGTTCCCACCCCAAATATCTGGTTAAGGGTTGACCAGCTCGAAAGTTTTGAGTAGCTTAGCTCATAGCCTTACTATGAGATGGGCGAAACCGCCCACGGCCTATGAGTTCTGCTAGCCTTGCAAATCCTAATCTTTTGCCCCATTCTGCCCGCGTTTCGATCGTGGGAGCAGGAAATGTGGGTAGTACACTCGCCCAGCGCATTGTTGAGAAGAATCTGGCGGATGTGGTGCTGCTGGATGTGATTGCAGGCCGTCCTCAGGGAATTGCCCTCGATTTACAGGAAGCCCAGGCGATCGAACGGCACGATCGGCATGTGCTGGGGACCAACGATTATGCCGATACCGCCGGTTCGGATGTGGTGGTGATCACGGCTGGGATTCCCCGGAAACCGGGGATGAGTCGGGATGACTTGATGAAAACGAATGCCCGCATCGTCATTGAGGCGGCTGGACAGTCAATTGCCTATTCTCCCGATGCCATTCTGATCATCGTCACCAATCCCCTGGATGTGATGACCTATCTGGCCTGGCAGGCCACCCAGCTTCCTCCCCAGCGCATGATGGGGATGGCGGGGATTCTTGACTCTGCCCGCTTTCAGGCGTTTATCGCCATGGAATTGGGGGTGTCCATTATGGAAGTAACCGCTCTAGTTCTGGGGGGCCATGGGGATTTGATGGTTCCTCTGCCTCGCTACTCCACGGTGAATGGGGTCCCTGTGACGGAACTCTTGAGTGCTGAGACGATCGATCGCCTGGTCGATCGAACTCGTAATGGCGGTGCTGAAGTCGTTGAGCTGATTAAAACTGGAGGAGCCTACTTTGCTCCAGCTTCAGCAGCCTGCCTCATGGTCGAGGCTATTTTGTTCGATCAGTCGCGATTGTTACCCATTGCCACTTACCTCCAGGGTGAATATGGCCTGAATGATATTTTCATTGGTGTCCCGGCTCGCCTTGGCTGTAGAGGCATTGAGAGCATTCTGGAACTGAGCTTGACCGAAACTGAGCAAGCTGCTCTCAGGGTGTCTGCGGATTCTGTCCGTAAAAATATTGACTCGATTACAACAATGTTAGGAGATACTCCGGGTTCGCCTACCTGATCGAATGCGCTAATCTATAGCTATATTCTTCCTGTTTTGCCATGGTTGAATCCAACCCGGTTGAAATTTATTGTTCTATCCCCATTTACTACAGGCGGATCGACAAGCGAACCCTATGGCTCCAGTGGCAGAGGGAAGAGGTTCGCTATGGTGTTCCTGTGACTACCCTGGAAGAAGCTCTGGACAAGGCTAGGGTGATCATTGATGCGACCCTGGAGTTGGAGCGAGTTAAGTCTGCTCCTTTTCTCAGTCAACCCGGAATGGCTCGCATTTTTTAAACATTTTGTTGGGTTTGGAGCTCCAACACTTCTATTCGATCTCCGAGAACCAACTGGCCACTTTTTGAATAGACCAGCTTCTGACCAAAGAGAATGCGGCCTCCAACCTGTCGATAGGCAGCCAGAGTTTCCAGGGGGTCTTGGCCCTGACGCTCCCCCCGCTCCTGATCTGTTGTGGTAATGACACAGCGTCCGCACAGTTTCACCCCCAGAAATTCTATTGCCCCAATCCGAACCCGTCGCCAGGTATCTTCAGCGTAAGGCTCACAGCCGGTGACGACCAGATTGGGGCGAAAGCGGTTCATGGGTAGAGGAACTGTTAAGCGGCCATTCAAATCAGCCAGAGAGGCTTCTGAAATCATCAGCACCGGATAGCCATCGGCAAAATTAACCTGATAACCAGGAGGGGCATAGCGGGGGTCTACTTCCCGATCGAAGTCCTCTGTCATCCGAACCAATCGGCAAGGGAGCCCCAGCACCTGCTGAAACCATTGGGCCGCCACATCTCCCTGGTCGAGAGCCCGACAGCGATCGCGCCAGACCACAACCTCCACCTTTAGTCCAGACCGATCGTTGAGGGACAGGCGCAATTCGGGCTGTCCAGGTGCATTCAGGCGCAGGCAATCTTCCTCCAGGGCAGTTTCCACCAGGGCGAGACGCGGATGCTGACGTTGGCTGATGAATTGTCCACTGGCATCAACGAGCATCCAGTGGCGATCGTAGGCCAACCCCCAACGATTCAGGGTGACCTGGGATAGGGCAATGCCCCGGCAGGATTTAATTGGGTAGATATATAGCCCGGTTACGGATAGAGGCATTGCATGCAATACCTTTACGGGGATAGAGTCCGTCATGGGATTACGTGATGGAGGCGTTGGATTATGGGGGGGTTAGGGTCAATCGATCACCGGTTTCGATCGCCGTCCGTTCCCACAACATTGGATGATACTCGATGGTGCGCCAGGGTTCTACCAGATCCGCATAGTGGGGATGGAAGGCATGGCCCGATTGACCGGGGGCATGCATGGCCAGGGAGTTGCCCAGGTTCGCTAGGTCTATGATCATGCGCATGGAAGGCAGGGCCGTCACCTCATAGGATTCGACTGCGTTCCAGTGGGTGGCATTAACCGCGTCACTATCGCCGCCGACTGGATAGGGACCCCGATTCAGCAGAGCCTCGATCGGGGCCACCCCCGATTTCCCCAGGGACTGATTTCGAAAGGTGACTTTGTGCAGTTGCCCCCAGCGCCAGCGGTCTGAATCGGGACCCAAGGTTTGTTTCAGTTCGGCAATCGCATCGGTCAATGCCTGCCGAAGGATCTGGTCTCGATCTTCGATCGCAGGGGTGGCTTTGTCATCCCACCAGGGGCTTTGGGGCTGCTGGATCAGGTTGTGGACAACTTCGAGCCAGCGATCGCTCCCTTCCGGCCAGTATGCCTCCGGTAACTCGTCGTGAAAGGTGGCTGCCAGCAAGTGCTTCCAGAACACGTTGAACAGCGTCGCAGGGGCATTATTCAGGTCAACCTGGTTGTTCCAGCCTTGCAGGAGGGAGCGGATTTCTGCCCATTCCTGACCCTGGGGCATGACCTGGAGCAACACGGGCACCAGGGTTTTAGCATTGGCATTAAAGTTATCTCCCTGCATGCGGCGGATGTCATCGAGGGTAATGGGCGATGACAGGGATTCCAGGATTTGGTTAATCCGCTCAGCCCGGTAGCCAAAGTCCCAATCATGGGTAATCAGGTAGGGATAGTCAGGGCCTGTGGCCGGATTATTCGCTGTGGCAATGTAGCCCCGATCGGGATTGAGGCTGAAGGGCAATTTCTCAAAGGGAATTGTACCCTTCCACTCATAGGCATCGGTCCATCCTGGTACGGGATAGCGGCCATCTCCCTGCGCCCGTATCGGCATCCGTCCCGGCATCTGATAACCGATGTTACCTTCGACATCGGCATAGATAAAGTTCTGGGCCGGGACATCGAAATCCCGCAATGCCAGCCGAAACTCTTCCCAGTTCCGCGCCCGATCAAGTTTGGCAATGGCCTGGATCAGGTGAGCGGGCTCCAGCGCAGTCCAGTGCAGGGCGATCGCATAGGGTTGGGGTAGCGATCGAGGATCAACCTCCTGGAGAGGTTTGTATGTGTCGGAAACGATGGGGCCATGGCGAGTATAGCGGACCATCTGGGTGACAGGAGCAGCCCCAGCCACCTGAATCGTCTCCGACACCAGGTCCATGTTGACCCATTGGCCATTGACCTCGTACTGGTTGGGATCTTGCGGATTCAGTTTCTCAATGTACAGATCCTGCACATCTGGCCCCACATTAGTGACACCCCAGGCAATGCGATCGTTGTGACCGATAATCACTCCAAACATGCCAGGAAAGGAGAAGCCCGTTACGTTATAGGGACAGTCAGGACCCTGCGGGGTGCAATGTAGACCAATTTCATGCCAAATCGAGGGAAGCTGGCTGTCCAGGTGGGGGTCGTTGGCCAGCAAGGGTTTTCCCGTGGCCGTCCGTTTTCCGGAAATCACCCAGTTGTTCGATCCCAGACCAGGGGTAATTGTCCCCAGGTGGACTTGCAGAGCCTGGAGTTGGGAACCGAGGAAGTCCAGGGTTGGGGCGATCGTAGCCAGCACCTGAGAAGACTCACCTTCTGACCTTTCTGGCGATCGTCTGAGGTGATCAGAGACTCCAGGGAGGATGACGGGTTGGGTGGCCGGATAGGGTGGGAAAAGTTCCTCGACCTGAGCCAGAGTCAGAGTTTTTAGCAGAGTCAGGCGCTCGATTTCTTCGGCGGCATTGTCCCCCAGGTCCCAGGCCATCACCTTGCCCCAAGTCAGGGTATGGACGGGTTGCCAGGGCTCCGGCTGGTACCCCGGATTCAGCAGCTTCAGGAAGGCATATTCCAGGCTGAGGGCAATGCCTTGATGATCAGCCAGATAGGCATTGACACCCGCTGCATAGGCTTGCAGATTGGTGATGGTGTCCGGTTCCAGTTGTTGCAACTCCTGCGCTGCTACCCTGGCCCAGCCCAGGGTGCGGAGAAACTGGTCCGTCGCCAGTTGGGATTGACCAAACAGCTCAGACAACCGTCCGGCACCGGCATGCCGCCAAAAATCCATTTGCCAGAACCGATCCTGAGCCTGGACATAGCCCTGGGCCAGAAACAGATCATGGGTGTTCCGGGCATAAAGGTGGGGGACACCCCAGCGATCGCGCAGCACCGTGACCGGTTGCAGCAGACCCGGAATGGGGATGGTCCCTGTGGTCTGGGGCCACGATCGCCCCACTATATAGGTGGCCCCGGTCGTTGCCATCAGAGCCAACAGCATCAGGATCAGGGCGATCGTCTGGAGAAGTTTGGCCCATTTTTTTCGGGATTTGCTATTCACCCTTACTGTCTCCCTCTCCCTCGATCAATGCCGGTTCGATCATCGGTGACTCAGGGGACTTCAATCGCGATCGTTGCAGGGCTGCCTCCACAGCCATCTGCTGATCGCGATGGGTCATCCACTGGTGATAGGTGCGGGTGTGAACCGCAACGGAATGGCCCATCATTCGGGCTGCCACCGTATCTGGCAAACCGAAATGAATGGTACGCACGGCCCAGGCGTGGCGCAGGCTATAGGGATTAAAGGGGATGTTATAGCGACGAAACTGAACGGTGACATGCTGTCCGACCCGCTGCAGGGTGGTTCGTTTTAGATCGGTTTCTACATCAGGTAGTTGGATATCCCGCAGGTTGAAGCGATCGACCCATTCTGGATAAAACGGCCAGACTTCATGACTTCCAGTTTTAGTCATTGGCAACACCCGAATACTGGCATTGGGATTGCCCTGTTGCAGCGCGGAATAGTCACAGAAAAAGACCTCATGATTTCTCAGCCCGTAAGTGGCCATCATGCCATAGACAAAACGCCACTCTGGATGGGGAATCTGTTCAAAGGTGGCCACAATCACATCATCGGACGGTAAGTCGCGATGTTCCACTGCATTAGGGCCATAGCTGCCCCAGAAAGTCTTCAGATCAAAGGGCAGGTCCAGATCGAGAAATCGGGCCAGGGCTGCCAGGGCTGTACAACAGATCTGGCGACTGCGGGAGTCCTCAGCCGTTGTATGGATGGTTTTATGCATGGCTTCTGCCATTGTCATCTGGGGATTTGCGGCAACCACCGTGCGCAATTTGCGCAGGTAAGGAGCATAGGCGGTATTCCAGGTAGAGGTAGTGGCTGCCGATCGTGACCGTCGATCCCGCTGGGTAAAGAAATCTTGTTCAAAAGCCCGCAACTGCTGTTCCAGTTCAAGCTGATTGAGCCGCAAGCCCCCCGTGCCACAGTGGTAGTTTCGCCAGTCAAAGGATTTTTGCAGGAGCTGGGCGGCCACGATCTTGGCTTCCTGCTCGGCTTGCTTCAATCCTGCAGAGGTTGCAGGTAAGCCGAGGGGGACTCGCTGTTGATAGGGACGCAGGCGATCGCTGCCCGGACGGGGGGGAAAAGTTCCCCGCAGGCTTAGCTTCTGGCTCCGACGCTCAATTTGCACCCCCAGGCGGGCCAGTTTGAGTCGTTGGTTCAGTTGTTGAATGCGGCTGTCGATCGCGCGCTGATCATCGGTCATTTCAAGGGCAATTGGAGGACAAATCCTGTGGTAGAACCTGGGAATAGGCACATACAACGGACAGTAGACAAGAGTACTATACTTAAATCCAGTCTAAAACGCTCAACCTCACGATCGATACTACTGTCTATGCACAAAATTCCTGTCACGGTCATTACAGGCTTTCTGGGGGCTGGAAAAACAACCCTGGTCCGCCATCTCCTGCAAAATAACGAAGGGCGTCGGATTGCGGTTCTGGTGAATGAATTCGGTGAGATTGGCATTGACGGCGATCTGCTACGGGCCTGCCAGGTCTGTGATCAAGAGGGGGATCATGGAGTGGTCTCAGTAGGCCCAGACATTATTGAACTAACTAATGGATGCCTCTGTTGCACGGTTCAGGAAGAATTTTATCCCGCCATGCAGGAATTACTGAAACGGCGAGATCAGCTCGACTGTATTCTGATCGAAACCTCTGGACTGGCCTTACCCAAACCGTTGGTTCAGGCATTTCGCTGGCCGGAGATCCGCACGGCAGCCACCGTGGATGGGGTCGTTACCGTCGTTGACTGTGAGGCTCTGGCTGCTGGTCAGTTCGTCGGCAATCTGGAGGCTCTGGAAGCCCAGCGGCAGGCGGATGATAGCCTGGAGCATGAAACTCCGATCGAGGAACTCTTTGAGGACCAACTGGCCTGTGCCGATCTGGTGTTGCTGACGAAGGTGGATCAGGTAGATTCTCAGACTCGGCTCAAAGTGGAGCAATGGCTTCAGCAAGAATTACCTGCAGGAGTCAAAATCGTTCCCTGCCAGCAAGGAGCCATTGCTCCCGACATTCTGCTGGGCTTCAATGCTGCCGTGGAAGACAACCTGGAGCATCGTCCCAGCCACCATGACCAGGAAGAAGAGCACGATCATGATGACGATATCAATGCTGTCCAACTGTTCCTGGAGCACAAGTTTGACCCTGCTGCCCTGGTCGAGCGGTTGAAGATGTTGGTGCAGCAGCAAGAGATCTATCGGATCAAAGGCTTTGTGGCCGTGCCCCAGAAACCCATGCGACTGGTCTTACAGGGGGTGGGGCAGCGATTTGAGACCTTTTACGATCGCCCCTGGCAACCCCAAGAAACCCCCCAAACCAAACTGGTCCTGATTGGCCGCGACCTAGACCAGGCCACGATCGAACATCACATCTTGGCCTCATCCTAGCAAGCTGTACAGGCGTTGCAGGCAACGCCTGCCCCACAACCAACCCTGCAGAGCAATCAAAACCGATAACTCATGACCATGGTTTGCGGCCCCTGCTCTGGCAAATCAGAAGCTTTCAGGGTGACCGTATCGCTTTGCACCCGGCGCACAGATGTCCCTTCCATGAGGGAGAGGAATTCATCCAGAGGGGCAATCTCACAGGCAGCCGGATCAGCGGCCTGGGTCCGATAGTGGGTCGGAATAACCAATCGAGGATTCAAAGCCTGAATTGTCTGCTTCGCTTCCTGGGCATTGTAAGCCTTGGGGCCTCCGCCTACCGGAATGAGTAACACATCCGGGCGTCCCATCAGGATTTTCTGCTCCAGGACGATCGGCCCCGCTGCCCCACCCAAGTGAACTATCCTGATCCCCGACTGGGTCCAGCGCCAGGCCACATTATTCCCAAACCGACGGCCATTGTTGCGATCGTGGTCAATCCCAATGCCCTGAATCGGCATCCCTTTGAACTGATACAGACCAGCTTCGTAAAGCAGGCGGGGATTCCCCGGCACCGCTTCAATAAATCCTTCATCTAGAAGTTGGCTGCTGATCATGACCAGATCACTGGCAACCTTGGGCAGACGATACCGGGCAGTACAACCCACTGTCCGAAATGGATTGACCAGAATCCGTTTACCCTCTCCAGTGAATAGAAAACAGGTATGGCCCAGCCACTGGATGGACAGGGACCCGCCTGAAGCGGCTTTTTGAGATTGTTTGGGGGAGGAGGTTTGAGCCCGGTAGACCTGTAACCCAGAAGCTACTCCCATTCCCAAACTTGCCAGCAGGCTCGCCTGAGCATAACGTATCAAGTGTCGTCGTTTCATCGTCTCCTCACGCTTGCGCTGTTAGCCATCAACCTTCAGCAGCTCTATCCAATCCGTTACTATTATGGGGCTCTTTGGACGCCAATCAAGCTAACCCCAGCCAGAAAATTCCGCAGGAGCTGTTTTCCAGCCACCGTGAGCACGCTTTCTGGATGAAATTGTACCCCTTCAATTTGAGGGTAATCTCGATGGCGTACCCCCATAATGGTTCCATCTTCAACCCAGGCCGTAATCTCCAGCTCTTCCGGACAGGTATCTCGCTGGATCGCCAGACTATGGTAGCGGGTAGCTGTTAAGGGGCTGTCCAACCCCTGAAAAACGCCAACGCCTTTGTGGAAAACCTGGGAGGTCTTGCCATGCATCAGTTCGGGAGCCCGAACGACCTGCCCACCGAAGACCTGGCCAATCCCCTGATGCCCCAGACAAACCCCCAACACAGGCACCGTAGGCCCCAAATCCGCGATCACCTCCAGGGAAATCCCCGCATCTTCCGGGCGTCCTGGACCAGGAGAGATGACGATCGCAGCCGGGTTCAGATCCCGAATTTGCGCCACTGTAATTTGATCGTTCCGGTAAACCTGAATTTCGGCAGCAATGGGAAAATCGGCACTCAGTTCCCCCAGGTACTGTACCAAGTTGTAGGTAAAGCTATCGTAGTTGTCAATTACAAGAATCATTGCAGCGACCCGGCTTGAGAAATAAAGGTCTGGGTAACCGTCATCAGACGGGGTAAAAGCAGGGAACCTGCCACCAGCACTGCTGCCAGAGCCGAGATCAGCACGGCTCCAGCAGAGCAGTCTTTGGCAATTTTGGCGAGTTCATGGTAAGTCTGTTTTACCGTCAGGTCTACCACCGACTCCAGGGCCGTATTCAACAATTCCATCGCCAGCACGGCTCCGATCGTCAGTCCAATGACAGCCATCTCCACAGAATTGAGCTGCAACAGTTCCCCTAACCCAATGACCAGAATTCCCAACACCACATGAATTCGAAAGTTTCGCTGGGTTTGAAACGCATAGGTCAATCCGGCCCAGGCATATTTGAAACTGATGAATAGATTTGCAGCCACCTGCCAGGAAAGCTCCCGGTTTGGTTTGCCTACCTTTGCGACAGAGCCATTTGAGGTCGATGTAGACAGGTCGTCAGGCATAGTTGGAAAGGGTGAGATGGTCTCTGTAAAGGATGAGTGGGCAGAGGGGATAGCAAATAGAAACTTCAAACTCAGGCTGTGGTTCCGGCAAAACCAACTGCGGCCAGTAAAGCTTCCTGTTGATCAAGCATGGACAACAGGCTGGCTTCGTCAGGATGGTCCCACCCCAGTAGGTGGAGGAGACCATGGGCTGCTAACCAGGTAACCTCCTGGCTCAAAGAATGTCCTTTGGATGCAGCCTGATGAGACGCCGTTTCAATTGAAATGACAATATCACCAAGATATACAGGAAGGGAGTCTATCTGACTCAAAATTTGAGCTGTTTCGCCTTCTAATACCGCAAAGGCCAGCACATCGGTGGGGCGATCGACCTGCCGATATTGGGCATTCAGGGCCTGAATTTCAGTATCATCTGTCAGGCGGAGGGTTAACTCATAGTCTTGCTCCCAATCCAGGTAAACCTGATTGGGGGCTTCTGTTGGAAGCAACAATTCTAACCATTGCTGGAAGTACGCTTGCCAGGCACCTGACTCAGGGCAGCCATCAGCCCCGGAACCTGCAACACAGATCTGTACATCAACCTCTACATCCAAGCTCCTACTCTCCCAGCCCGTATGGCTGATTAGCGTGTCAAATAGGCAAGACTGACCAGTATCGTCAGTAGGGTCAAACTAGTCAATGTGAAATGAAACAGAGATTTCCCCCGTTTCCGCACCATATTTCGCATGGCTAATTTGACATAACTGGGCCGCAGGGGTTCCAGAGGAAGAGCAGATTCAGGGGAGAGGACAGATTCAGAAGTTGCATCTGGATCTGGCGGAGAAATTGATTCAGAGGGTGAATTCACTGAACTCATAGTGAAGGTCTCATTGGGAACATGACTCAGTTAAGCAGATTCTACCGTGAAGAATTGTTTCTATGTTGTTCTATCAGCTGGCCGCCGCATCAACCAGTTGATTTTCCTGACGCAGATAAGCCTCAATAAAGGGATCCAGTTGCCCGTTCATGACATCTGACACCGCAGTCGTTTCTACCCCTGTGCGCAGATCCTTGACCATCTGGTAAGGATGGAACACATAGTTACGAATCTGATTTCCCCAGGCAGCTTCCACCATATCGCCTCGAATATCGGCAATTTCCTTAGCCCGTTGTTCCTGAGCCACAATCAAAAGCTTGGCCTTGAGAATCGCCAGCGCTTTCTCTTTATTTTGGAGTTGCGATCGCTCCTGGGTACAACGTACGGCCAGCCCTGTGGGAATATGGAGAATCCGCACAGCAGTCTCAACCTTGTTGACGTTCTGTCCGCCCTTGCCTCCGGCCCGCGAAGTGGTAATCTCCAGATCCTTGTCCGGAATATCCAGGTGGACCGATCGATCCAGGACGGGCATCACCTCCACACCAGCAAAACTGGTCTGCCGCTTATCATTGGCATTAAAGGGGGAAATACGAACCAGGCGGTGAGTACCCTTTTCAGCCTTGAGATAACCATAGGCATAGCGCCCGTCAATCTCTAATGTGGCAGACTTAATCCCGGCCTCATCTCCCTCTGAAATCTCAGCCAGGTGAACTTGATAGCCATGGCTTTCTCCCCAACGGGTATACATGCGAAGGAGCATTTCAGCCCAATCCTGGGCATCCGTGCCCCCCGCCCCAGCATTAATCGTCAGAACAGCTCCCGATTGGTCATAGAGACCCGACAACATTTGTTGCAATTCCCACTGATCGAGAGCATGGGTCAAGTGGGTAAGGTTAGTTTGGGCCTCCTGGAGTAATGCCTCGTCCATTTCTAACTCCACCAACTCCAGGACGGCCCTCGCATCCTCCAGATGTCCCTGCCATTGTTCAAATTGCTGGAGATGAGACTTCAGGTCGTTCAACTCCTGCAAGGTACGCTGAGCCGTAGCCTGACTATCCCAAAACTCCGGTTGAGCTGCAACCTGCTCCAGATCTTGAATCTTTGCTTTCAGTGCCGGAATGTCAAAGATAGTCCTGGGTTTTACCCAGGCGGTCAGATAACACTTCAACGTCCCGTTTGACTTCGGTTACATCCAACATGGCTCAGCCATCCTCATGCAAATTCTTCAGTCTTCCACTATACCAACCTTTATCAAGACCTTGCACAGGTCACTAATCCCGACCGTTGAGGGCAATCAAAAGTCGCAGGATAAAGATAAACAGGTTGATATAGGTCAGGTACATGGACAGAGCCGCTGGCAGATACTGATCATCTCGATAGGATCGGGGCAGAATAAAAAAGTCCACCACAGCAGCCCCGGCAAACAGAAACACCCCAATCCCCGAAATCGCAATTTCCAGGAAAGTGGGTGTCTGCCCCCCAAACAGATGGAAAACGAACTGGCAGAGAATCACCACCAGGAAGGCAATTAGCCCCAATTGCACTGTCTTAGCCAGGGCCAGACCATCCTGCTCAGATAGATTAGAGCCAATCTGACGGGCAGCAATGAAGGTAATCCCGCAACCCAGGGCGGCAAAGGCGATTCCGTTAATTCCAACCCCCTGGGTTTTCAGGGCCACAAAAATCAGGCCACTCAGGGTATAGCCGGAAAGAAGACTGTAGGTTGCCAGCAGTGGCAAAGCTAGAGCTTTATTCCCCTTCTCAGCCACATTCTGAGCGACAAAGAAGAGAACGAGCTCAAGAACGATCGCGGCAATAAAGGTAGGCATAAACAGGCTTGGATTGGTCCGGATGACCCCTAATCCGCCATAGCTGCCAACAGCAGTCAAAATCAAGCCTCCCCCGACATAGGGCAGGGCATTCGCAATTACGTTAGGACCCGTCAGAGCCTGGGTTTTAGCCTGACGAATCGCATCACGGAAGTTACTGGTGTTACTCATAGGGACTCCCTTACAACAACCTGTAAGAACTCGGGATGTCTAAGATTAGACTCAATTCCCCAGTATAGGTCAGGGATCTGGTTACGGGCAGAACGCCTCAGCGAACCTCTCCAGCACAACTCCAACAGGATGCTCAGAAATACTGAAGATCAATCGGGATCGCTGTACCCCGCAGCGACGGCCTGTTCCGCCTGCAGGTGGTTTTGCTGAATTGGGATTTCAATCTGGAACTCCGCACCATGCTCCGGTTCTGATACACACCGGAGAGCACCCTTGTGCTTTTCGGTTACGATCTGGTAGCTAATCGATAGCCCTAACCCAGTTCCCTTGCCCACAGGTTTGGTGGTGAAGAAGGGGTCAAAGAGCCGTTTTCGGGTTTCCTCATTCATGCCAGGCCCATTGTCTGCGATCCGAATCAGGACCCGATCGGGGCTGAGAAATTCCGTGCGAATGGTAATCGTTGGAGACGGGTGAGCTGCAGACCAGGAAATTTGGCCATGCTCATCTGGCTCACTGGTTCCTTCCAGGGCATCGATCGCATTCGCCAGGATGTTCATAAAAACCTGGTTGAGCTGACCGGGGTAACATTCGACCCGGGGCAAGTTGGCATATCCCTTCAGAATGGTAATCGGGGGGCGTCCAGGCTGATCCTTCAGCCGATTTTGCAGAATCAACAGGGTGCTGTCGATGCCCTCATGGATGTCTACAGGTTTCATGTCCGCCTGATCCAGACGGGAGAAGTTTCGCAGAGAGAGCACAATCTGTCGAATCCGATCGGCCCCTACCTTCATCGAGGACAGCAACTTGGACAGATCGTCCGCCAAGAAATTCAGATCAATATCATCCATCCGCTGCTGAATCTCTGGATCGGGGTGAGGATAATGTTCCTGATAAAGACTGACCAGATCCATCAGCATCTGAATGTAATCATCGGCATACTTCAGGTTGCCATAGATGAAGTTGACTGGATTGTTGATTTCATGGGCCACCCCGGCGACCAATTGGCCCAGACTGGACATTTTCTCGCTTTGAATCAACTGGGCCTGGGTTTGTTGCAATTGCCGCAGGGTTTGTTCCAGCTCATCGGCTTTCAATTGGGCTCTGGCGGCAGCGATCTGCACCTGTTCGTACAATTCGGCCTGGTGAATGGCAATGGCCATCCGGGCTGCCAGTTGCTGGAGCAGATAAACATCCGAAGTTTTCCAGGTCCGTGGGGCTTCGGACTCCTGCACAATCAGCAGACCCCAGAGGCGAGGACCGATCGTAATCGGTACGGTTACACTGGCCTGCACCTCCAGCCATTCCAGGAAGGTCAGGTAACTTTCAGACAGATCTGCTTCAGCAACATCATCGATGCGGTAGGTTTGCTCGCAGCCATGGAGTTCGCCATAGCACCGCAGGAAAGAATCATCCCGCTGGAGTCGATCCATGATGGAACTACACTTGCCCAATAATTCCTCTATCAGCACCTCACCGCGACCGTTTTCCGTGAACTTATAGACCAGCACCCGATCGGAATTAATCAATTGTCGAACTTTCTGAACCACCACCTGCAAAATTTCATCCAGGTTCAGGGTACTGTGGATGTTGTCGCTGATCAGACGCATCAGGGCTTCCCGCTCCATCTGGCGACGGGTCTGTACGTAAAGCCGGGACTGCTGGATGGCAATCGCCAGGTGATCGGCTACCGCCTTAGCCAGATCCTGATCCGCTTTGGACCAATGGCGGGTGTGTGAGCACTGGCTCAGATAAAGAATCGCCTGGAGCTTATCATCTGCCTGGACCGGCACAGCCAGAACCGACTTGACCTGGGCTGCCTGATACTCCTGATCCTGCATATCGATCCGGCTGTCCTGGGTCACATCTGCAATAGCCAGGGTCTGACGATGCTGGGTGATCCAACGAGTCAGGGGGCCATTTTTGTTGAAGGTTTCCAGGCAGGATGGGCAGGCTTCTCGGCGGGCCTCGAACAGGTGCTGGTAGCGTCTGAAGGTGGCTGATTTTTTTGAGCGAGATTGACCAGACTCCTCTTCCCAGAAGAAATCTGAAGCTTTCCCCCGGGATCCATGATCATCCGCAGCGAGATAAACCACACACCGTTCCGCATCCAGGGTTTCCATCAACTGAGTCATGGCCTGGGTGAAAACCTTTTCCAGATCGAAGCTCTGGCGGGTTTGATGGGTGATCTGGTTAATCAGACGTTCCCGCTGGGCCAGCTTCTGAGATTGCTCATAAAGCTTAGTTTGCCGAATGGCGATCTCCAGTTGCTGAGCGACCAGTTGCACCATAGCCACATCATTGGGAGACCAGGCCCTGGGCTGGTTTGATAAGCAGGCCAATAAACCGGTCCATCCACTCTGTCCTTTTACTGGGACCAATAAATTGGCGATCGACCCCAAAATAGGTGAGGTCGCCTGGGGGTTGGTTCGTTGCAGGCGGGAAAGCAGACGTGTGATCGTTCCCAGGGCCGCTTTATTGGGCAGGGGGCCGCAATTAATGATGATTTCACCCTGGGCGATCGCAGTTGCTACGGAGCCCAGATGCTCTATTTTGTAAGATTTTGATGAAGCGGATTCCGAAGGCTCAGCAATTTTTGTATGATAATCACCGGAACGGAATAAAGGGTCTTCTAAAGCTACCGCTTCTCCCGATAATTCACTGCCAGAGGATTCACTAATACTCAGGCTATGGCTGGCGCTCTGCGGTTTACGAACCCGTTCGTATACGACATGCACCCGTTGGGCATCGGGCAAACACCACATAAAGGAGCATCGATCCAGATCAAGCAGCTCCGCCAACTCGTCAACGGCTGTCTGCAAGATCGTTTTCAACTCCATCGAACTCCAGATGCGATCGATGAGTTTTCGCAGCAGCTTGTTCTGACTGGGACAGGTTTGGCTTTCAGATAGGGAGCCAGGGCTGTCTGCAACTTTTCCTTGATTGAATTTAAATATTGTTTTAAACACGTTAGGGAACCTGGGGACTATGTCGGGTTACTACAGAGCTACGCACCCCCATACCAGAAACCTTGGATCTATGAGACCAGGGATTTCACGGATTATGGATAGATGCAGTTTTCGTGATTATGTGCGTTCAGTGTATGTAGCGTGTCCAGTGTCTAGCGTGTGTGATTAACCTGCGAAGAATTCCACGATTCGTTCCAGCCGCATGCAGGAAAATATAAACTGAACCTCTGGATTGCACTGCCTGAAATCTAGCCCAGGATCTGAACCTGATTCAGAAGAAGGCAATCTGAGGGCAAGTTTAACGTTCCTTGAAAAATCGATGGGTAAAGATCATCGAAACTTCATCAATTGGCTTTATTCAGTCTTTTCAGATAAAAATCTCAGTATCCGGATCAGGGAGACAAGATTGAGTGACGAATTTAATGGTGACGCACGCCCGAATTCTAAAACCTAGGATAGGGCTAGTTTCAGGGCTAGACCTATCTATCCGTATGTTAGACCCTATCTCAAGCTTGGTAGGGATACTACGTAAAAGTTAATTCAGAACCGTATATTCGTCTACTCAAATCTAAGACATATTTTTAGCTTTGGGTTTAGATCGGTCTGCGGCAAAACCAACCTAAAAGATTGATATCAGAACGCATTTTCTCCAGTTCCTGCTGATTTCGCTGGGCCATCGCCTTATACCACTCACAGTACTCCCGATGGGCCTGCCGATACTTAAGCTCACGATAGAAAGCATGCGTTATTCGGTAAGTCCTGATCAATTCAGGTTCCGAACCAGGCAGGGATATAAACCACTGATACTGTCCTGGTGACATTTGAGACGCCTGCAACGATGGGTTTCTGAGGGATGATGCGGTCGAAAAGATGATTTAACTTATATAAGAGTACTGTGATTTCCCAGAACTTTTGGGCTCTCCCAAGGCATCTTTTCTCCAAATTGCCTGACTTCTCCCAGAACCCAGATAAGTTTTGGGTGCAGACCCAACCTGCTTTTCCAGGCATCAGCGGCCTATAAGTTGGGTCACACCATCCGGCCCTTGACCCGAGGATAAACCTCGGATGAAATTGTCAGAGGAACCTAACACCCCCTAATTTCAGGCATTTAGTTACAGCAAATCTGGTAGAACTCTTGTAGAGTTTACAGCTCAATCGATCGTTGGTTCACCCTTATTCGCGCATTTCCTACCTGTATTTTCAGAGATCTGAATCGTATGACTTCCTCCATTCGCTTCCTCATGTGTGCACCCGACCACTACGATGTGGATTATGTGATTAACCCCTGGATGGAGGGTAATATCCATAAATCCTCCCGTGACCAGGCTGTAGAACAGTGGAATCAACTGTTCCGCATTATGAAAGAGCGGGCGATCGTAGATCTGGTGCAACCCCAACCCGGCTGGCCAGATATGGTGTTTACCGCCAATGCCGGGTTGGTACTGGGGAATACGGTTGTGCTCAGTCGCTTCTACCATAAGGAGCGCCAGGGCGAGGAACCCTTTTTCAACGCCTGGTTTGCCCAACAGGGCTATAGGGTGCATGAACTGCCCAAGGATTTGCCGTTTGAGGGTGCCGGAGACGCACTTCTGGATCGGGAGGGACGCTGGCTCTGGGCCGGATATGGCTTTCGCTCCGAGCTAGACTCTCACATGTACCTGGCCGAGTGGCTAGATATTGAAGTGTTGTCCCTACGCTTGATGGACGATCGCTTCTACCATCTGGATACCTGCTTCTGCCCTCTGACTGGCGGCTATCTCCTCTATTATCCTCCAGCCTTTGATGCTTATTCCAATCATCTAATTGAGATGCGGGTGCCGGAATCTAGGCGCATTGCCATTGATGAAGCTGATGCCGTTAACTTTGCCTGTAATGCCGTCAATATTGAGCGCACGGTGATTCTGAACAAAGTTGGGGCACCCCTTCGACAGCGCCTGGAAACTGTGGGCTTTGAAGTGGTTGAAACGCCCCTAACTGAATTTCTGAAAGCTGGCGGCGCAGCCAAATGTCTCACCCTGCGGACCACAGAACCCATTCGGGACGATCATCACGCTGAAGCCACGATCGAAAGTCGCACGATTCGGTTGGAAGGACATCTACTGGACAGTGGCCTGATCAATCGGGCTCTGGATGTGATTATCGAAGGCAGTGGCAGTTTCCAGGTCTTAAACTTCAACCTGGGAGAACAGCGTCAGAGTACGTCTTCAGCGGAAGTCAAGGTTTCGGCCCCTTCCCATAGTGTCATGGAAAAAATCATGGCCCAGCTCATTGATCTGGGGGCATTACCGCCTACTCAGGACGTGTGCGATGCCCATCTGGAGCCGGTAATTCAAAATGGAGTGGCCCCAGATGACTTCTATGTGACCACCATTTATCCCACCGAAGTTCGGGTGGGCTGCCAGTGGGTTCAGGTTCAAAATCAGCGCATGGATGGGGCGATCGCGATTACCCAGGGTTCCACAGGCCCGGTGGCCCGGTGCAAACTGCTGCGAGACCTGGAGATTGGGGAACAGGTGGTAGTGGATGTGGAAGGCATCCGCACCATTCGCAAACCAGAATCGCGAGAACAGCGGAATATCCAGGAATTCAGTTTTATGGCTTCCGGTGTTTCCAGTGAGCGACGAGTGGAACTGGTCGTCGAACAGATTGCCTGGGAATTGCGCCAGATCCGCGATCGAGGCGGTAAAGTAGTGGTCACCGCTGGTCCCGTTGTGATTCATACCGGAGGTGGAGAACACCTGGCCCACCTGATCCGCAATGGATATGTGCAGGCCCTGTTAGGAGGAAATGCGATCGCCGTTCATGACATTGAACAATCCATGATGGGCACCTCTCTGGGGGTGGACATGAAGCGGGGAGTTTCAGTCCGGGGTGGGCATCGGCACCATCTCAAGGTGATCAATGCTGTGCGTCGTTGTGGCAGCATCAAAAATGCAGTGCGGGAAGGCATCATCACCAGTGGTGTCCTCTACCAGTGCATCCAGAATGACGTGCCCTTTGCCCTGGCTGGGTCGATTCGAGATGATGGTCCTCTACCGGATACGGAGATGGATCTGGTGAAGGCTCAGGCTGACTACGCTCGTCTGATTCAAGGGGCAGACCTGATCCTGATGTTGTCCTCCATGCTGCACTCGATCGGCGTTGGCAATATGACTCCAGCCGGGGTGAAGATGGTCTGTGTGGACATCAACCCGGCGGTGGTGACGAAGTTGAGCGATCGGGGGTCCGTTGAGTCTGTTGGTGTAGTCACAGACGTGGGCCTGTTCCTCAGCCTGCTGGTGCAACAACTCGATCGATTGACCAGTCCCTATCGGGTGATGCAGCGAGCTTGAGGGGGCACCGCAAAGGCACAGAGTTCGTGGAGAAATACCTCTGTGCCTCTGGGGTTAATTCTGGGTGAAAAGTAGGGTTGTGATGGCTTGCAGTGCCCTTAGCCCCTGCAGAGAGCCCTGAATCAGGTTCGCGGCTCTGGCTGGTTGGCGGATCATGCCGAGGGCTAACGGGAGGGGGCGCAGGGAACCGTCTGGACCGATCGCCCCATTCAAATCAGGGATATCTCGATGGCAGTCATCGCTGACGACTCGCATCATGGCAACGTCAATACCAGTAGATTTGAGGGCTTGGAGAATACCAAAGCCTTCCATATCCACAACCCCAGTGTCATACTCTTTGCCCAGTTCTCGCTTTTCATAGGCAGACCAGATGATCCGATCGCTGGTTAACCCTTTGATCAGGGGTACTGGTTTGCCAAGCCGCTTGGCGACATCAATATTTAACTGAGCTGCACAGGATAGGAAGCGCACAGAGGAAGGTTCTACCCGGTAGGTACAGCCCTCATAAAAAACAGGGTCACCAAGGCCATGATCCGGTTTGAGGCTGCCACACAAGCCCATAACCAGCACCGCAGGATACTTCTCCCGCGTCAGGTTTAGGGATTCCAGATGGGGATAGACTGCCCGGGAGCCGATCGGCAGGGGCAGCACCTCAACCGTTGATTCATTGGCCCGTCGCAAGCCCCGACCAACTGCATTGTATTCGGCTCCACGGGTTACCAGAATTGCGCGAATGCGTTGTTCCAAGGGTCTTACTCCTGTTCTGGAAACTGTTGGCGCAGTCGCCGGACAAGCTGGTATAGCTCCGGCAACCGACCGTATAATACTGACGCTTTTAGAAATACTTTGTGGGGCATGGCTGGGAATCCGGAGACCACTTCACCAGGAGCTACATCTCCAACAATGCCAGCTTTAGCAGATGCGATCGCCCCGTCACCAACCGTCACCTGGTTATTCACGCCCACCTGTCCAGCCAGAATGACGCGATTGCCAATTTTGGCGGCACCCGCTAACCCGGCCTGACCCGCAATGGCACAACCCCGACCAATACGGCAACCGTGGGCAATTTGAACCAGATTATCAACCTTGGTATCTTGCCCGATCAGGGTTGTCCCTGTGGAGGGGCGATCGACCGTCGAGTTGCATCCAATTTCAACCCGATCTTCCAGAATGACAGAGCCAGACTGTTCAATCTTAAACCACCCCTCCCGGGTTGGCGCGAATCCAAAGCCCTCAGCACCAATCACAACGCCACTATGGATGACGCAATCTGCCCCGATTTGGGTTCGTTCATGAATAGTGCAGTTGGCATGTAAAACAGTGCGATCGCCAATCTGGACCCCGGGATAGATCACAACATTGGGAAAGAGACAGGCCCCAGCCCCAATTTTGACCCCGGCATGAATCGTTACGTAAGGACCAATATAAACCTCAGGGCCAATCTGGGCGGAGGGATCGATGATGGCTGTTGGATGAATTTCTGGAGCGGGTTGAAACGGCTTATAAAATAGCTTAATCACCTGAGCAAAAGTCAGTCTGGGATCAGGGACAGCGACCCAGGCCAGTCCCCGTGCTGTGACTTTAGCCTGAAGCGCTTCCTGCATCGGCACGATTAAGGCACTGGCCTTTGTCTTTTCGATAAACGCGGCAAATTTAGCCCCTTCAATGTAACTCAAATGCTGAGGTTGGGCTTCATCGACTGCGGCCAGACCGGTAATCTCTGGGTCATTGTCTGGTGTCAATTTCAGACTACCAGGTGCTTCAGTCAGGCTTAAGGTTTGAACCAGTTCACTAAATTTCATGATTTATTTCATGATTTTGGGTATGTCGAAACCCGGAGGTTGATTTCAGCAGGTGCATGCCTATAACGCTACCCATTATCGCGCTAGAATGCGTCACATAAAACATTGGGAAAAACCAATGAACGATAAGATTACTGCTTCGGCCTGCAGTTGGGCGATGTGGTGTCATCTCTCCTCCCTGGCCTGGATACCTGCGATGTTCCTGGGCATTCCCATTCCCATGGGTGGGTTTGTGGTCCCCCTCTTGATCTGGTTGGCGAAACGAGAGGCTCACCCTTTCATCGATGATCAGGGCAAAGAGTCTGTCAACTTTCAACTCTCCATGCTCCTTTATTCCCTGGCTGCATTCATTCTTCTGCTCCTGTTGGTCCCTGTGGTTCTTCTGTTCGGGGGAGCTAGGGGCGATGCTTTAATTGGTCTGTCCATTGCGTTATTGATTGGACTGATCCTGGGATTGGCTGGTTTGATTGGATTGTTCGAACTCGTAGTGGTGATCTTTGCGGCGGCTAAAGCTGGTAATGGTGAATTTTATCGCTATCCTCTAACCATAAGATTTTTAACGTAATGGATCCTGAGAAGCTTGCCACTGGCAGGAGAACGGGGTTGAATAGGAGACGACAGATCAGCCCTCGACTACCTAGTGGGTGTATCCCATGCTTCAACTGAAGATTTTAGCGAATACATTGTTGAAACTGCGTCCAGTGCAATCAACGCAACTGGCGGACGCAGAAAAGCAGCCGATCGCAGCCAATGCTATTTTGAATGTGCAGTCTTACAAAGTGGAGGGGGACCATCTGAAGGTTGCCTTCGCTGGGCAATCTTTTAAGGGGCGCAATACCTGGTACGTCTATGGCCAGCATGCCCAGCTCTTAAAAAGTGGCGTGGTCGTTCCTACGATCGGAAACTATCTGAAAATTCTAGTTAATACCTTCTTAAAGCTGAAGCCAGTGCAGTCTTTCCAGTTAAAGGATGAAGAAAAGCAACTGGTTCCAGCAGGGAGCATCTACACCGTGCAATCCTATGCTGTCCAACAGGACCATATCCAGGTCGCTTTGCTGGGTCAGTTTTTTAAGGGGCGCAACACCTGGTACGTTTACAAGGGCCATGCCGAAATCTTCAATCCCGATCAACCTAGGGGCAGCAAAACGCTGACCGAAGAGGACTATCGGCTGGCGGCAACCATGATCAATGTTTCTGTTGCCACTATCAAAGCAGTTGTTGAGGTTGAGACCTCTGGTGGGGGGTTTCTTCCAGATGGACGTCCTAAGATCCTGTTTGAAGCCCACTATTTCAGCTATTACACGAATCATGTCTACGATGATTCTCACCCTAATATTAGTTCCTATAGCTGGAACCGCAGTCTGTATATTGGTGGTGCAGCGGAATACAATCGGCTGAATCAGGCGATCGCCCTCAATCGCACCGCTGCCCTGATGTCCGCCAGTTGGGGGCTGGGTCAGATCATGGGGGATAATTTCCGGGCTGCGGGCTATGCCAACGTGGAAGCCTTTGTCAAAGATATGTACGAATCAGCCGGGAAGCAACTCCAGGCGATGGTCAACTTTATTAGGGCGAATAGCCTGGATGATGAATTGAGACGCCAGGATTGGGCTGGGTTTGCCAATGGATACAATGGCCCTGCGTATCGGCAGAATCAGTACGATCTGAAATTGAAAGCAGCCTACGAGCGGTTTATTTCCAGAGGTTAAACCTCAGGGAGTTTGTACTGGCTGACGATTCGCTTGGCGAATTCGGGTACATGGGCCTCCAGTTTCTCCGGATGGTTGCGCCGGGTGTACAGGTAATTACGGGTGAAGTGGGAATCGATCGAAAAGCGGGCGTACTCCAGGCCCTTGGGACCGATACGCTCGATCACAACCCCCATAAGTTTGGCTGCCCACATGGGTAAAGTCACCCCCTGATCGTAGGCCGGAATGCTTTGCTGCACGGCCTGTCGCCGATCGCCCTCGGACATCACAGGCTGGGTTTCAATTTGATCCAGCACCAGGTCCAGCATCTTCCGTCCCTGGGGATTCCGCACCACAATCCACTGCCAACCAAAGGGAGCCCCCATATAGCCCACCACCAGGTCTGCCAGGGAATTCACATAGTCAAAGCAACTCATACAGGACGGGGCGAAGACATCCTTAAGCTGGTTCGTCTTCAGACCAAAGAAAGGGACCAGTTCTGTAGAGCCGTCTGAATGTTTGAAGTGAACCCGAAAATCCTGCATGAACTCGTAATGCACCACCGTGTCAGGGGAACGACTGGTGGTTTCCAGGAATTTCTGGAGACCGGCACGGGTGACATTATCCACGCAAGGAGTGCCTAGCACATACAGCTTTTCCAGGCCGAGGTCTTTCTCCACCGATCGCAGAGCCTGGATCTGGCATCCCACCCCAATCACCAGCAGACGCTTCAGACCAGACTGTTCGATCTGTTCCAGCACCGATAGATTCGGGGAGAGGGTCGGCTTATTCACCCGTGCTGCCAGGATATCTTCGGGGGTGCGGGCAATGACTGGCTTGGGCTGAAATCGATCCGCCTCCGTGTTCTGGACACAGACCACCCCTTCCACCAGACCCCGATTCAGCATCTCGATCGCGATTGCGCTGACAATGCCCGTCCATTGGGCTCCCGGAATCGGGTCCTGTTTGCGGGCCGCCATCATCTCCTGATGCACCCCAAAATACCAATCGTCCGGACTGTCCAGATCCCGGCTACGCCCATGGGTCTGGGCTTCCAGCTCAGGAATTTGCTGATTCAGGAACGCACAGGCTTCTTTTACATAATGAACGTAGTAGGTATCGCAAAGGCCACATTCGCTGCATAATTCTTTTGCTGGACGGCGGCTGGACGGCTTCAGCGCTCGGGCTTTTTTATGCTTGGGAAAATCGGGGGCTGCAGGTGTCATCAAATGGTTTCTTGAAGTGGTAATCGCATCTCCCCATATTTTGAGGCAAATTGTGTGATTTTGAATCCCCGACAACTGGCTTTTATGACGCTTCGGGCCATCTATCGGGGCGGCTACGCCGATGTGGAACTGCATCAAACCTTGCAGCAGGCCACTCTATCTGAGGTCGATCGGCGGTTCCTGACCGAACTGGTCTATGGTACAGTGCGGCGGCAGCGGACTCTGGATGCCTGGATTGATTACCTCGGCAAAAAACCGGCTGCCCAACAACCCCCAGATTTGCGGATGATTCTGCATCTGGGTCTCTATCAATTGCTCTATCTCAACCATATTCCGGCGGCGGCAGCGGTAGATACGACTGTAGATCTGGCCAGACAGAATAAATTGGCCGGATTAACTGGAGTCGTGAATGGGCTGCTGAGACAATCTATTCGCCAGATGGAGCGCTCAAAGGGCAACGTCGATCCACCGATCGCTGAAACAGCAGACCCCATTACCCGTCTGGGCCTTCGGCATAGCTATCCCGACTGGATTGTGCATGTCTGGCAGGAGCAATTGGGGTTGGACGAGGCCGAACAGCTCTGTGTCAGGCTGAATCAGTCCCCTGCGATCGATCTGCGGATTAATCCCCTGCGAGCATCCCTGGCTGAGGTGGAGGCGGCTCTGCAGGCTTTTGGAGTGGCCGTTGCAGCCATTCCGGGATTGCCCCAGGCTCTACGCCTGACCGGTCCCGTCGGTGCAATTCAGCACCTGCCCGGTTTTGACCTGGGTGGGTGGATGGTGCAGGATGCCAGCGCCCAACTGGTGGGGCATCTCGTCGATCCCCAACCAGGGGAGACGGTCATTGATGCCTGTGCTGCTCCAGGGGGAAAAACGACCCATCTGGCGGAGTTGATGCAGGATCAGGGGACAATCTGGGCCTGCGATCGCAGTGCGGGGCGGCTACGCAAGGTACAGCAGAATGCCGATCGTCTGCACTTACAGAGCATCCAGATCTGTGCCGGGGATAGCCGAACCCTGAGCCAGTTTGAGGGGCAGGCCGATCGGGTCTTGCTGGATGCTCCCTGCTCCGGTCTGGGTACCCTGCACCGTCATGCCGATGCCCGCTGGCGACAGACCCCAGCTTCGGTGGCGGAGCTGGGCGTTTTGCAGGAGGAATTGCTCCACCAGGCTATCCATTGGGTCAAACCGGGAGGCATTCTGGTGTACGCCACTTGCACTCTCCACCCCCTGGAAAACGAACGGCTAATTCAGACCTTTCTCGATCAGCATCCAGATTGGGGCATCCAGCCTCCTGGCCCTGATTCGCCAGTCGCTGCCTTTGCCACCCCGGAAGGGTGGGTCAAGGTCTGGCCCCATCGCCATCAGATGGATGGATTTTTTATGGCGCGCCTGAAAAAGCAGTAACTAGAGGCGTTGCAGGCAACCTCTGTACGGGGGTGTCCCCTCTTGGGAGGGTGGGGCCAGCTTCTAATGGGTGTTATCTGAAGTAAATTAACAGGTTCAGACCAGGAATGGTGCGGGAGAGGGTCCAGAGAAGTAGGGAGATGTAGAGAATCCCCAGACTCCACTGATACCAGACCAAGGTGGCGATCAGTCCTGGGAGATGTTCATCCCGCACCCGCAGATCGTTAAAGCCCAACTTCAGCAGGTTGTTCAAACTAAAGTCAAAGTAATTGAGCCAGTTCCAGCGCCGATCCCAGAGGATAGGGAGATAGCGCTCCCGAAACAGGGGAAATCGAGGAATCACAGGCAACCGACCAATCAGTAGGCGCAACTGGCGCAGACTCCCCTCTTCCACAAAGTAACTGACCGTCATCAAGTCGTGGTAACGTCCCCGCTGGTAAATCAACCCGATCAGGAGCAGGGGAATGGGGATGGCCACCACACTGAGACAGCCCACTGTCCACCAGGGACGATCGGCCGTGCGAAAGATCGCAGTCATGCCCAGTAGGGTGAGCAGGGCAAAACTGCTCAGCACCCAGAGGGTTTCATCCAACCGTGGGACGATCGGCTGGGGACGCAGCCGCCGGAATCGGTCCACTAACCAAAGCATGACGCCAAAAAAGGCGATCGTGACGATCCCCACCCCCAGTACCAGCCAGGAGCTGGTGCCATAGAGGCTAAGCAGCAGTAGTAAATTCAGGCCAATCCATTGCAGGCCGCTCAGAAGCTGTCCCGTCGGGGAGAGGGGTTCTCCTGGGACAACCCGATCACGGACCCGCACGTAGGTGGAGAGGTCAATCCCGTCCATAGCCAGTAAATCAGTCAGGGACCGGAAAGGCCGATCGATCCGGCGCTGGACGATCCCCTCTGCCTGGAGTGGCGTGAAGCCAGCCTGAAGTAACTGCCGGATGGAAGCCGCATTGATATTGGTTCCCACAATTTTTTGCCCCAGTTCCCGCAGCAGAATCCGCTCGGTGGTGTATTCCACCTGATTGGCATCCGTGATCTGCTCCAACTCCCGAAAGTTACGCACCAATTCCCGCAACAACGTTTCATTGCCCTGCAGGGTGGGCACTGAGATCAGCCGCCCGATTTGCCCTGGGGTTCCCAACAGGCGGGATTGGTTGGAGTCAAACTTGAGTCCCGGCACATTTAGGTAAGCCGATCGGGCAAAACCTGTATCACTGAAATCAGCCTGGCCCAGCAGGGCCGCTCCCCTTAAGTTGATCGGAGCATTGAACTGGGTTTCGCGAAACGTCATCGATCGGCCGATCGTGGCTTCCGTCAAGAACAGTGCCTGCTCAAATTTGCTCTTAGTGAATTGAACTTCCTCCTGCCAGTGGACCTGGGCAAAGTCCGCGTTGCCCTGCCAGCGGGTGCGGCTAAAATTCGCCACTTGCTGAAACAGGGCCTGGTTAAATCCAGCGGTAGCCTGAAATTCGCTGCCGTAGAAACTGGCTCCCGCTTGAAATTGGGTCTGGTTAAAACGAGCTTTAGCGAAAAAAATGCTGTTGCGGAAGCGGACCTCCCGGCCAAAGGTGGCCCCAGCAAAACTGACCAACTGGCTGAAGCGAGTTTGAGACCAATCAGCCTCCTGGGTAAAGGTGGCTCCCTGAGCTTCGACCCGGTTCAAGAAAAAGGTATTGGCGAAGTTGACCGGACCACTCAATCGGGTCTGCAACAGCTTCAGTGGTCCCCGAAAAACACTCATCTGCAGAGAAGCAGGGGCAGGGGCACCCAGGTTAGGGGCAGTCAGGAGGGAGCGGGAGAGCTGGCTGAGCTGAGACAGGCGGCGGCGATCGCGCTGCAGTTGGGCCTGCTCTGTTGGAGTCAGCACCGGCAACTGGGCAGGCCCATAGAGGGGGGTGCGTAAGCCCAACTGGCTGCCGGTAAACTCCCCTAGAATCTGGGAGTAGCTCAGATCCAGGCCGATCGGGGGATTAGACCGCTGGAGCTGGTTCTGCAACAACCGATAAAACTCATCCCGAAAAGTACCGTTTTCCGGACGTAGGTCGATCGTGAACCGTTGCAGGTCAATCGTGCGAATGCCGTCACTCTGAACCGGCGATTTGATGCGGGTCTGCAATATTTCCAGGGTCAGGGGACTGAGGGCAGGTTGAGCGATCGTGGCCCAGGCCGGTTGGATGGGCAAACACAGCAGGATGATGGCGAGACAGAAACACAGAAATCGCAGGATGAGCATAGTTCCAGCGATCAAGGTGTGCGAGGGATGATCAAGTCTTGCAGGGCCAGGAAGATAATCATGCCGCTATCTTACAGCCGATTTTAGGGGCAGGGAAGTTGAAGACAAGGGGTTATCCAGCCGCGATCCCCAGAATTGTTTCCATCAGGAACGATCGATCACCAGCACCAGTTTGCCGGTCATTGATCCAGCCTCTAAGGTCCGGTGGGCTGTGGCTGCTTCCTCCAGGGGAAAACGCTGGTGCACCTGAATTTTGAGCTGTCCCCGATCGATCAGTTGAGCGCACTGCTCCAAAATATGGGCCTGGTGCTGCTGGGCCACCGTTAATCCCTTCAACATGGGTGTTAACATCAGCTCAAAGCTGGTCCTCAAATTTCGCTGTCGGGCTGTTTTCCAGTCTGTCGCTGGATCTGCATCCAGGATCGTCACGACATCACCATAGATGCGGGTTGCCGGAAAACTTTGGGAGAGCGTGGCTCCTCCCACCGAATCAAAGACGAGATCAACCCCTTCCCCATTTGTCCAGTTCAGAACCGCCTGGGCAAAGTCTGTCTGCCTATACAGAATCACCTTATCCACACCAAACTGTTGCACGAAATTGGCCTTTTCCTGGGAACCCACGGTGGTGCAGACCTGCGCCCCCTGTAACCGGGCCAACTGCAAGGCCACATGCCCTACCCCACCCGCTCCAGCGTGAATCAGAACCTTCTGTCCTGCCTGCAGGCGACCCCGATCGTGCAGGGCCTCCCAGGCCGTGATTAGCACCAGGGGAGCCGCTGCAGCCTCAGCAAAACTGATCGATCGGGGCTTGGCCGCAGCAAAGTGCTCATCCACAGTTGTAAAGTCTGCATAATTTCCGGGATGATCCCCCAGGCCACCATTGCAAAAGTAGACTTCATCGCCCACCTTAAACCGCTGTACCGCCGCACCTACAGCTTCTACCACCCCAGCTCCGTCACAACCCAGAATGGTGGGCAGACGCTCCGGATAAAAGGTGCCTCGGCGGCGGAGTTTGGTGTCGATCGGATTAATGCCAGCCGCTTTCAAGCGGATGAGTAGTTCGGTTGGACGTTGAATTGTGGGGTGTAAAATTTCCTGAGGCTGCAAGACATCGGGTTCACCGGCAGCCGTCATCAGTACTGCTCTCATCGCTCCCTCTGGTTTC
This sequence comes from Leptolyngbya sp. 'hensonii', assembly GCF_001939115.1. Lineage (GTDB taxonomy): Bacteria > Cyanobacteriota > Cyanobacteriia. The sequence goes on from NZ_MQTZ01000012.1 coordinate 96,555, forward strand.
CTAAAGCCAAGATACAAACAAAAAGACCCTGACAAGCAGGGACTGAAGGTGTGAGATAAGTCAATCACTGTCCTGGGTCAGGTCGTGACTTTATCCTTAAATGCTTTACCCGCAGAGAAAGCAGGAACTTTGGTTGCCGGAATATGCAGAGCCTTACCCGTTCTGGGGTTACGACCTTCGCGGGCCTGACGCTCACGCACCTCAAACGTGCCAAAACCAACCAGAGTCACCTTGTCACCTGAGGAAACAGTATCAACGATGACCTCCAGCATGGCAGTCAGGATGGCATCTGCTTCCTTCTTGGTCACACTGGCCTTAGCCGCGATCGCATCAACCAACTCACCTTTATTCATCAGTAACCTCAAAAATGCTACAAGCCAGATTCTACAAGTATTTTCGGAATTTGGCCTAGTTTTAGCAGATTTTAAGGATATTTAGAGCAAGTTTTGATCAAATGTAGATGACGACCTTGCTATCAATGCGACCAATATGGAGATTGCGACCATCCACATTGACGATTCCTTCGCAGGGTTCCATATCAAACTGAGTCTCGCCACGCTCATTGGTCCAGTTAACCTTACTTCCCCGCAAACCCAAAGTTTGCGGTCCGCTCCGGGCAATAAAGACCTTATGGTTCTTTTCCGGGAGACCCGTCTCCTTCCGAATTACCTTTACAGTGATCATGGTCAATGATTGCTGCGTAAGATATGAGGCAACGATAATTTTACCTCAAACCTTCCAAATTGAGAGTGTTAAAAACACCCAAACCTATGGGATCGATTTCACAAATTTGTAGCCTAGTTAAGCTCTCAGCGTAGACTAGTTTGGGATAATGCAAGACGAGATGTTCTGAGAACAAAGATGAGAGCCTTCCCATTAACCATGGTTTCTTTATTGCTGCTTCTGCCCTCTGGGTCCACCTTGGCGGCAAATCCTGAAGATGTCCAGAAATTGCTGACGATCGGTGAGTGTAATGGCTGCGATCTGTCGGAAGCCAATCTATACAACTTCATTCTGGAAGGGGCCAGACTCAGTGGAGCCAATCTGGCTGCTGCCGCCCTGCAAGGCTCTAATCTAAACCTGGCTCGACTGGACAAAGCTAATCTGCAAAAGGCAAACCTGGCTATGGTGAAGCTCCAGGGGGCCAATCTGCGCGAAGCGGATCTATCAGGGGCCAATTTATTTACGACCGATCTGACTAATGCCGATCTGACAGGCGCTAACTTGAAAGAGGCTGACTTAGAGCGGGCTAATCTGGAAGGTGCTAACCTCACTAATGCAGATTTGCGGGGCGCTAATCTTTCTAAGGTAAAGTTAACAGGGGCTAGGCTGACTGGGGCCAAGCTAACGGGTACGATCATGCCAGATGGAAAGGGATACCAGCCTGGACCTTCGAACCCTATTGGCAATCCATCCCTATCGCGATGACATCTGCTGCCCCATATCCAATCAAGGCAAGCCACTAACGTGAATCAGGACTCTTACAATCAACCTGTCATGACGCCCCCTGGGGGAGCGATCGATCTATTGGTGGAGCAGTTCAGGACAGAAGCCTATCAACATCAGGGAGACTGTTTGGCTCTACTGGCCCTGCTTCGTGCTCTGGAGAATTTGCATCGAGAAATCCGTGACACGCTATTTCAGGAATCTTTGCCGAGCGATCGCCAGTCTCTTTATACCCTACTGAGAAATATTGAAGCTGAGGGGGGATGGCCCTATGTTTATCGCCCGAAATTGCAGGTTTTTCTGGCTAATTTGCCAGTAGAAGAGGCGGGTCATCCAAGTGAAACTCCCGTTCCTGATACCCATTCACCATGAGGCTATCTCGGATGAGGCGTTACTTGCAGCGCCTCATCCTTTCCGGGCTGGCAACCTTGGGCTTAAACCTTTAAGACCCAGGCTGTCCGACTATTTGCACTGACCAGTGCTGCTGGAACGATCTCGATCCCCACCCCTAGAGCTTTGAAGGTTGCTCGAATGGCTGCAGCATGGGCAGATTCTGTACTGCCGATGCTAGCCCCTGCCGTGATCAGGGCTGGGGTTTTGAGTTTGGCCACCTCCTGGGTATAGGCGATCGCAGCATCTACCTCCAGGGCTAAGGCCAGCTTGGCAATATTAACATCATTATCCAGGTTGCCCTCCTGGTTCTTGATGTAGGATGAAACGTCGTAGCTGGCCTCTGCCATCACAGGTTTACCCCCCAGGCTACGCACGGCGGCAGCCAGAGCATCCCGATGCTGTTTGTGGTCTGCCTGATTGCGTAGGGCCAGCGCGAGCACGGCTTTACCCACATCACTGCTACTCAGCTTACCAGCAGCAAACCCATAGGCCCAAATCGCCTGATGCTCATAGTACAGGGCATTATTCAAAATCTTGATGTCGTTCTTTTTGTCTGCTGGGGCTGCATGAGCAACTTGAGCCACCAAAGTTGGAAGGGTCAATCCTCCCAGGACCCCCGTGATCGTTCCAGCCATCAGAAGGTCTCGCCGCGAGAACTGAGTCCGACGACGAGAGAGATTTCCGGACAGCATAAACCTTTCATTCTCCATGAGTGTCTCCTCAAAATGCAGAATCATTGATGCATTACGAAGAGGTATACGGAGAGCTGCTGAGATTGGATCTGCTGAAAATTAGTCGGCTTTGCTGAATGCAAATATGAATTACCCTCATCCCCAACCCTTCTCCCGCAGGAGAAGGGAGCTAAAACTCTTGTTCCCTCTCCTTTGGGAGAGGGCTAGGGTGAGGGCTGCATAAGGCTCAAACACGAAAATCATACTTCTATTCAGCAACGCCAATTAGTCCATTACTGTTGAAACTGCAACTGCAACTGTACCGTTCCAGATTCATCGGGGACACTAGCCACACGATTAATGCCGAATGGGCTGTTCACAACCGTTTGGGGTCTTCCAATCAGCTCAATCCGTTCATCTACCTTCAGAACAAGCTGGTTCTGCTCATAAATGTTAATCGGCAGATTACTGGAATTAGTCACGGGTTGGACTGGCGTTGTGGCCGCAGTTTGCGGTTTGATATCGATTAAGGAATTAGCTGACTGATCTGTTTTGGGAATGGAATCCAGGGTGGGCAGAGCAGGTTCTGCCTGAACGATCGCGGTCAGACTGAATGTGACCACGGTTGCAGTCAGGATAGTAGTAATGACGCTTAACATTTCTGAAATCCTCCTGAAGGAACTGCCGCTGTTGGCAGTCTGTGAAATGAAATTAGAGCTTTCCCTTCACACCACAAGAGCAGAGAACAAAAATTGATGGGCGAATTCGGATAATGGACTGAGCCAGTAAACTTCGACCGCAAGCCATAGCAAGAATTTGAAGCCAGGCAAGAAGCTTGAAACTGAGCGTCTGCACCCTGAACCTAAGGAGGAGTGCAACCTTCATCCAGCAAAACTCAGGCGAAATTTTTGCCCCTACTATCTTTCTAACAAAGAAACTTAGATTATTCAAATGACCTGCAGAATTGCTTAAGGTCTATTTTTCTCAGGTTTGGGTGCTATTTCCGAAATGGGGATAACTTTGCGAGCCTGATTGCCCCCGATGGGAGGGTTGGAAATAGGCCGGAGATCCTTTAGGCTTTGCCATTGTGGAGATTTCCAGGCAGTATCCTGATACTTGTCAGCAACAGAGCTTTCTGCTTCAGCAAGTTCTGAGTCAGCTACAATTCGCTTCATCCGCTGCCCACGGTAAATCAGAACCTCTTCTCGGGTGGTACGGCCTTCTGTTCCATTCCCATCATTGATGGAGTTCCCGATCGGCGGCAGGCGCTTCAATCGCACTCCCCGATAGATTAAGATCTCATCCTGGGTTGGCCGACTTGCCAGATCAGGCTTGTTTGAACTGGGGGTTCCGATCAAGGAGGAGAGGGGGTCTTCCTGGGTTGTCTGCAGCAGTCGCTGGCTGCTGACTAGGACTAGCACCAGCAAGAGCAGAAGAATGGGCCAGGGGGCGGAAAATAGTCCCACTACCAGAAGCGTAAGACCAAGCAGAATTGAGGAGACAAATGCCAGCGGAATCAGGAAATCAGCCATGGGATGAAAAGACCTCAATCAGCCAGTAAAAATGTTGTTTCGATCTTGTACAAAGCTTAATTGGGAGTAGCTGATTATATCACCACCCTTTCAGGTAAAAATCCGTACCTCCTTTGGGGCCCAAACCTGGGTCATTCGAGCCATACCAAACAGGGTCAACGGGTCCTGCGCCAGTTGGGCCATAGCCTGAGTTAGGGCATCTATTTCAGCCGCAGTCGTCAGGTTTGCAGCCAGCAGTGCAGGGGCGATTTCTGCCAGAGTCCACTCTGGCAGACGTTTTGCGTCTCCTCGTACCAGAGCCGGTTGGGCCAAGCTCACCTCTGGTGCGGTCAATCCAATCTCCACGAACAGGCGATAGAGGGTTGAACCAATCCGGAAGTGGTGTCCCCGGAGATCCCCGAGGGCTAGATAGAGTTCAAAGCAGCGTTCGAAAGCAGCAGAGGCAGGCACACAGAAGGGGCTAGTAAAATCAGACTCTTCGCAAACCAGAATTCCCCCCGGTTTGACCAAACGCTGCATTTCCCGCAAGGCATCCAGGGGACGCTGTAGGTGCATCAGTAGAAACCGGCAGTACACCAGATCAAAAGACTCTGACGGGAGCTCGGTTTCATAGGCACTGGCTTCCACAAATCTGACGTGGGGTAAGCGAGCCTGCTGAGCCTTCAGGCGGGCCTGTTCCAGTTGCTCTGGGCTGGCATCAATGCCCAGAACTGCCCCACTACTTCCCACCTGTTGGCCCATCCAGCAGGAGACCGTACCGATCCCACAGCCAATGTCAGCAACTGCCATACCTGGCTGCAACCCTACCTTGAGCAGCAGGTTGGCCGTATCTAACCCATGAACATCATTCACCAATTGGAGCCGGTCAGCACCGGCTGACCCCTTGGCCAGAATATAGCGATCGTCTTTAACCATTGTCCTCATCATTATTGATTTTTATTCTCAATAAGAGTTAGAATCCTCTCATGCTTTTTGCAAGTAATTCCATACCTCATGCAAGAGCTTTCTATTTTATTCATAGGGCATTGTAATGGCTTCAACTGGAAAAGACAGGCCGGGGCGGGTCTATCAATTCCCAAGACATCCTGAAAGTAACAAGCGTTTAACAAGAGCGCTGAATCGCCGGGAAGCACCAGACGAAAACGGAGCAGCTCAAGACCGGGGCTCGGAGGTGATTATGCTATCCAAAGTCAGGGGGGAAATTGGTTATCTGGGTTTGGCTGACTGGTGGTTATCTGAATTTACAGAAACTGAGCAAGCTTATATTGAGTCCATCTATCAACCACTAGGGACTACACCCGGAAACCCCCATCCCCTGACACAGGGCAACGTTTCCTACATTGGGCTGACGCCCACTCAACTGCTCTGGTGCCTGGCCAGTTGGTTTAAGAAAGCCCAGGATCGTCACTTGGCACGGCGTATTCTAGCCAAAGCAGAACAGGAGTCTGGCCAGGAAAAGGATGTGGTGACCCTGCATTTTTTTTGGGAACTGAAGCGAGAGGTTTATTATGCCGATCGAGACAGTTTTCCAGACGCTCTAGAAACCGCCATTCAGGCTTGTACACAACAAATTGCGATCGCGCCGCAGGTTGCAGAAGCAATGCATCATAATTATTCTCATAGCGCTTTTCCCAAACACGGGGGTTACCAGTTACTGACCAAAATCTATCAAGATAGGGGCCAGTATGACGAAGCGATCAATCTGGCCAAGGAAGCAAAGGAACAAGGATGGGCTGGAGATTGGGATCAACTGATTTCACAATGCCGCAAAGCCATGGGCCGGACAAAATAGGATACTCTCCTGAACTACTCGCCCTAGCTCGGTATCTCGCTGGGGAGTTTGAAAACCGGGAGCAAGCGATCTCAGAACCCGTCTGGTACGTGCATCTCCGGCTATGGCATCGGCCTGTTCCCCTCTTTCTGGACGATAGTCTTCTCCTCTTTGCAGAACAGGCCAGCCTGGTGAACCTGGATCAGCCCTACCGCCAGAGAATTATAGGGCTGCGGCAGAGTGAGTCGCTTCAGATCCAGTACTACAGACTGAAGGAGCCTGCTGCTTTCCAGGGTGCGGGGACCGCGCCAGAGTGTTTGCAACGGCTAACTCCAGACCAGATAGAACTATTGCCGGGATGTACTTTGAATGTGACCTGGCAACATTTGCAGCCAAGCAGCTATCGGTTTCAAGCCTTTTTAACGGCAGAAGCACGCTGTTGCTTCCCCTATCAAGGAGAACTCCGCTATGTCTCTCTAGGATTTGAGGCCAGCCCCGATGATTTCCTCAGCTATGACAAAGGAATAGATCCAGCAACGGGTAAAGCCCTGTGGGGAGCAATCATGGGTCCATTTCGATTCATCAAGCGCCAGGACTTTTCTCAGGAATTGCCCATTTAAGGAAGATGAGCCATAAACCATGGGTCATGCACTGGTTAACGACAGATGACCGATGACCCATGACTAGCTGGCAATTCCCCGGGGGACTCCTTCCAGAGCTTCTTCTTCGGTTTCAAAGATTTCAAAGACTGAATCCATCATGGTGACTTCAAACACCAGCTTGGCTTCCGGGTGCACATTACAGATTCGAAAACTGCCCTTCACTTTTTCGGCATCCCGCATTCCAGCCACCAGTGAGGTTAGGCCCGAGCTATCAATGAAGTTGACCTGACCGAGGTTAACCACGACATGACGGCTCAATTTAGAGATACATTCTTGCAATTTCAGACGAAATTGCCACGCTGTCGTAATATCTAGCCGTCCAGTCGGAGTCAGGACAATAACTACTGTGCCGTCTTTCGTGGTGTACGTCTTTTGATCCATCTGGGCCGCTTACCCTCCCTTCAAATTTACGGATGTCTGGAGTTTAGCTCACAAACGAACATTTCGATCGCCATCTAGTGCTGCAGACCAGTCAGAAAAAGACTCCTGAACAAGTTAGAGCAATTATAAAGTTGAAAATGCAAAATTAAAAGCTGGCAGATTTTAACCGAATGAACCCCGATCCCCTCAGGATTGCTGGGCAATCCCACAGAAAAATCAGGGCGACTGGAGGTGATTCATTCATCATCCTTCAATCAAACCTTCAATCAAACCTTCAATCAAACCTTCAATCAAACCTTCAATCAAACCTTCAATCAAACCTTCAGGTCCAGATAAAAACTGCCCCTCTTGAATGACGGAGAGTCTCCTCTAATCATGCCCACGCCTCTGGGAAATTATCAACCTTCATCATATCTACAAACTTGATAGCGGGAGCCAGGGAGCCTAGGATAGGAATTGAAAGTCAGGATCAATCTGGCTTCTGATTTATACCCTACTCCAAGCGTCCCGGCTGAAGTTATTCCCTGAGGCGCTTGCCTGCCAGACGCAGCTCAGGAGGCCCAGTTCACCCAATCCTGCGGCTTCAGGAAAGTCTGATAGAGTTCTGCCTCAGGGGAGCCAGGCTCAGGCTGGAATCCATATTCCCACCGGACAAGGGGTGGAAGAGACATCAAAATGGATTCGGTGCGGCCATTGGTCTGTAGCCCAAAGATAGTGCCTCGATCGTAGACCAGATTGAACTCCACATAACGACCCCGGCGGTAGAGTTGAAAGCTGCGCTGGTGCTCCCCATATTCGATCGACCGGCGGCGCTCTGCGATCGGCACATAAGCTGGCAGGAAGGAATTACCACAGGACTGAATCAGACCAAACAGATCGTCCCAGGAGCGACTGGGCAAGGTTCCAATTTGATGGCTGTACTGGGCAGCGAGTCCTTCTTTGGCGGGTCCCCGGTACAATTCACCCTGGCCATCTTGATAGTCGAAGAAAATCCCGCCGACACCTCGGGTTTCCTGTCGGTGCTTCAGGTAGAAGTATTCGTCACACCAGAGTTTAAAGGTCGGGTAGTACTCTGGATGGCAAGCATCGCAGGCTTGCTTCAAAGTTCGGTGGAAGTGGGCGGCATCTTCGGCAAAGGGATAGTAGGGTGTCAGATCGGCCCCACCCCCAAACCACCAGACTGGACCGGCCTCAAAGTAGCGATAGTTAAGGTGGACTGTCGGAATGTAGGGGTTGCGGGGATGCAACACCATAGAAGTCCCGGTGGCATAAAATTGATGACCGGCTGCTTCCGGACGTTGAACCAGGATCGATGGCGGTAAATGAGATCCCCAGACCTCTGAGAAATTGACGCCCCCCTGTTCAAACACGGCCCCTTCTCGCATCACCCGCGATCGACCGCCGCCTCCTTCATCTCGCTTCCAGGAATCTTCCTGGAAGGTTGCGACGCCATCCAACTGCTCCAGTCCTTGACAGATCCGATCTTGCAGATCCTGGAGAAACTGGCTGACCCGTTCCCGTGAGTCAGGGGGTGGAGGAGAGGTTGAGGTGCTTGCCTGAGGGGTCACAGAAGTAGTCATAAATACGGTTGCAGTGAGAAATTAGCGGCCAATCATGATAATACCAAAGCCCATCCCCCCATAATGATTGTTGAGTTTTATAACTGTTGAGTTTTATAGATGCCCGTAAAGGCAGGCCGGTACGGTCTGCCCAAGGGTGACTTGAACTCCTTTCGGAGGAATATAGCTTTTGCATCCCAACCTGGCTTAAAATGCATAGTTCTACATATTCGTCTGGACAAATCTGTAGAGATATATTTTCTGTTCTATCCCTGTATCTGGCTTCCTGGCAAACTGTTGAAAGTGGCAGATATGGGAGAAGGTGTTTGGATGCTAAACTTCCTGTCTGGTAAATTGATTCGCCGCCAAAAACGCTGGTTCCAATGCTCTCTCGCTAGAACTTACGGGGTCCTGAGTTCGGCCTCAGTGGATGACTTATGGAAGAAAATTGTTGACCTGGCAGATGTGTCCTGGCATCCTCTTCTATCCAGTACCAATGTTCCCAGAGGACTGGAAGTGAAGCCTGGGCTGATTTATCAGGCTGTGACTCGGTTGAGCCCGATTCCAGTGCGGATTTTTGTGGAGTTGGTTCGCCCCATGGAAGTGATGAGTGTGCGCATCATAGCCATGCCAGGGATTGAAGAGCGCGTCACCTATAAGGTTGAATCAACCGTTCTGGGGACCTGTGTCTCCTATTCCGTCACTTTGAATGGATGGTTAACGCCTTTGATCTGGTCTTTCTTACAGCCCTATGCAGCTCGTGTTGCCTCAGAACTAGCTCAGGCGACTGAACAGGCCGTCGCGGGCAAGGTTAAAGTCCTCAAAGATGGCTGTTTTGATTTTTAATTTTCCCCCTGGGATATGAATCCTAATCTAATTGAGATGCGTTACACTCTCAGATTGGCAGTCGATCTAGGAGGTTTGAGTGCATATGGTCGGACAGTCGGTGATTGTTCAGGTTGGAGACGACGGAGAAGGGCAATCAGAAACCCCTACGGTTCAACCTCTTCCAACAGTCGTTCAGTCCGCATCCAAGCGCTGGACGATCGAAGAAAGTGAGGAACTCTACCGCATTACCGGTTGGGGCGAACCTTACTTCTCCATCAATGCGGCTGGTCATATCACGGTTTCTCCGAGAGGCGATCGGGGGGGATCTCTGGATCTGTTTGAACTGGTCAATGCCCTGAAGCAACGTAATTTGGGCTTGCCCCTGCTGATTCGGTTTTCCGATATTCTGGAAGATCGGATTGAGCGCTTGAACGCGGCCTTTAATAAGGCGATCGCCCGTTACAACTATCCGGGACTTTATCGAGGTGTGTTTCCGGTTAAATGTAACCAGCAGCGGCACCTGGTAGAAAGCCTGGTCCGTTTTGGCAAACCCCATCAGTTTGGTCTGGAGGCTGGATCTAAGCCAGAGTTGATGATTGCCCTGGCCACTCTGGACACACCAGGGGCGCTGCTGATTTGCAATGGGTATAAGGACCGGGAGTACATTGAGACGGCGATTTTGGCGCAGCGACTGGGCCAGACCACCATTATTGTGCTTGAGCAACTGGAAGAGGTGGCCCTGGCGATCGAGGCTGGTCACAAATTGGGGATCAAACCAGTGCTGGGGGTCAGGGCGAAACTCAACTCCAAAGGGATTGGTCGCTGGGGAGGCTCAGCGGGCGATCGGGCTAAATTTGGGTTGACCATCCCGGAAATTCTGACCGCAGTGGAACAATTGCAAGCGGCTAATATGCTGGATTGCTTGCAACTGCTGCATTATCACATCGGGTCCCAGATCTCGGATATCAGTGTAATCAAAGACGCGATCAGTGAAGCCAGTCAGATTTATGTGGAGCTGGTCAACCTGGGGGCCAATATGCGCTACCTGGATGTGGGGGGGGGATTGGGAGTCGATTACGACGGCTCCAAAACCAATTTCTATGCCTCGAAGAACTACAACATCCAGAACTACGCCAATGATGTGGTGGCTGAGGTGAAGGATGTTTGTACCGCTCGAAAACTGCCGGTGCCCACGCTAGTCAGCGAGAGTGGACGGGCGATCGCAGCCCATCAATCTATTCTGGTTTTTGATGTCCTGGGAACCAGCGAGGTTTCAACTGGGGTGCCAGCCCCTCCCCAGGAGGGCGAGAATCTGATCATCCATAACCTCTATGAAACGTTCCAATCTATCAATGAGGAAAACTACCAGGAGGCTTATCACGATGCCGTCCAGTTCAAAGAAAGGGCCATCAATGCGTTCAGTCTGGGCTATGCCAGTTTGACCGAACGGGCTAAAGCCGAGCGGTTTTACTGGGCTTGCTGTCAGAAAATTCTGGCGATCGCCCGCCGCCAGGAATACGTCCCGGATGACCTGGAAGACCTGGAAAAGATTATGGCTTCCATCTACTACATCAATCTGTCCGTCTTTCAATCGGCTCCCGATAGCTGGGCGATCGACCAGCTTTTTCCGATCATGCCGATTCATCGATTGGATGAGGAACCTACCTGTCGGGCTACCCTGGCTGACCTGACCTGTGATAGTGATGGCAAGATCGCCCATTTTATTGACCTGCGGGATGTGAAATCCGTGCTAGAGTTACATGCGCTGAAAGCAGGTGAACCCTATTACTTGGGCATGTTTTTGAATGGGGCTTACCAGGAGATTATGGGCAATCTCCATAACCTCTTTGGGGATACCAATGCGGTTCATATCAGTCTGACTCCCGAGGGGTATCGGATCAACCATGTGGTGAAGGGAGATACCATGCGGGAAGTGCTGGGATATGTGCAGTACGATGCGGAGGACCTGGTTGAGAGTATTCGTCAGCAATCGGAGCATGCTTTACAGGAGAAGCGGATTACCCTGGAAGAATCCCAACTTTTGCTGGGCAACTACGAGCGGAGCCTGAGCGGATATACTTACCTAACTGCCTAGGTTTTGACTACCCGTCCATGAATAATTGACTGGCCAGTAGGGCAGAATCAAGGAGTGGGGGCAAAGTCCTTTGTCCCCCAGGATTCCTGTAGAAAAAATTCAGTTTGGCGTTGCTGTGCTAATATCTGGTGAAACACAGCTTCTATTGAGTCATCAATGGGCAAGGTTCTAGTGCTGAATGCCTCCTATGAACCGCTCAACATTACGAGCTGGCGCAGGGCAATCGTCCTTTTGCTCAAGGGAAAGGCAGAGCAGGTCGAACATAACGGCAAATATGTGTATAGTGGCTTTCCCCTGCCGACCGTGATTCGGCTGCGTCATTATGTTCGGGTCCCCTATAAGGAAATTCCCCTGACCCGACGAAATATTCTGCATCGGGATAGCCATTCCTGCCAGTATTGTGGCTATACCGGAGATGATCTGACCCTGGATCATGTGACGCCCCGATCGCGCGGGGGAGATGATAGCTGGGAAAACATTGTCACGGCCTGTGTGGGATGTAATGTGAGAAAAGGAAGTCGTACCCCTAAAGAAGCCAGCATGAGTTTGCGTAATCCTCCCCACAGACCCCACAGTGGCCTGTACTTTGAAGTCACCAAGCACCTGAAGAATGGGGTCCACCAGGAGTGGCGCAAGTACGTGATCGGAATTTAATTCTGGGTTACAATAGTTACTCTGAATGAGGAGATAGGTTGCTTCTCAAGATTTTCAAGAGATACCCCTGCCGATTACATGCGCTTCTCATAGATTTTTGCGATGATCAGGGTATAACGAAGTCTTTTGCCTTTTAGTATGCAATCTAATTCGCCTCAGTCCAGTCCGAATTTGTTGGTTCCCTTTGACGTAAATTCGAAAGAGCACCCTTCCAATCAGTCTAACCTTGAGAATCAGCTCATTGACTTTCCGGCAACTAAAGCCGTCAATGGAGCTATCAACCACCCATTACAACGGGGACCTGAACAGAAAGTGGAAGGGCTTCATCAGGTACTGGAACAACACCGGGGCGATCGTCAACTTGTGATCCTGCAGGATTTTCCCGATCCAGATGCCCTTTCTTCGGCTTGGGCCTACAAGTTGATTGCACAACAGTTTGGCATTCAATGCGACATTATTCATGCCGGGGTTTTGAGCCATCAAGAGAATATTGCCCTGGTACGGTTGACGGGGTTACCCGCTCAACGCTGCACGGCTCAAACCCTGAAGAGTAAAGACCTGTCAGATTATCAGGGCTGTGTGTTTGTCGATGGTCAGGGAACAACCAGCCAGCTACTGCCTCTGCTCCAACAGGCCGGGTTACCGACGGTGATCGTGGTGGACCACCACAGTCCCCAGGGGAATCTGAAAGCGGAGTTCACCGACATTCGCCCGGAAGTTCGGGCGACAGCCACGATTTTTACCCAGTACCTCCAGTTGGGTCTTCTGACGCTGGATAGCACGGTCAGTCAGCATGTGAAATGTGCAACAGCTTTGATGCATGGGATTCGGGCGGACACCAACAATCTGATGCAGGCCAAGGAGGACGATTTTCAGGCAGCTGCTTACCTGAGTCGGTTTTATGATGCCCAGTTATTGAATGCTGTGTTGCAGTCGGCTCGTTCCAAGCGGGTGATGGACGTGATTGAGCGATCGCTGCGCAACCGACTGCTGCAGAACAACTTTTCCATCGCAGGGGTGGGGTATCTGCGCTACGACGATCGGGATGCCATTCCCCAGGCGGCAGACTTCCTGGTGACGGAGGAAAACGTTCATACTGCCGTGGTCTATGGCATTGTCCATGACGAAGACAAGGAACTAGAGGTGGTGGTTGGTTCCCTCCGTACCACCAAGATTACCCTAGACCCGGATGAGTTCATCAAGGAAGCCTTTGGCCAGGATGCGGATGGGCACTTTTTCGGTGGCGGTCGATCGATGGCCGGTGGTTTTGAGATCCCGATGGGGTTCCTGTCTGGCTTCAACGACAATGCCGACTACGCCAAAATGAAGTGGGAAGTGATTGATGCCCAGGTGAAGCAGAAACTTCTGGATCTGGTTAACCCGGCAGATAGTATCAGAACATCCTGAAGCTGCGCTGTACTGAATCTAATAGCGCAATAAGCTTAAACTATTGGTTTCGCTTTGCAGGGGGCCAGCCCCCTGCACCCCCGTTGGAGGACACCGCGCGTCCTCCAAACCTCCTCCGCAAACAAGGCTGAAGTTGAACAGCTCGTCGGAGTGCCTACGCACCCGGCGCGGATAGTCTGATGCTTTATGGGTCGGGTATCGAGCATTCCAGCAATTGTTTACCCAGCAAATTAGGCTAATGACTAGTATGCTGGTTCAGAATCTCTTGGTAAGTCTGGAGCATCTTGCGGGCGATCGCAGGCCAGCTATAGTGTTCCAGCGCATAGGTGCGGGCCTGTTGCCCTCGCCGTCGGCATTCGGGCAGATCTTGCAGGGCGGCCCGGAGCTGTTCCACCAGGGGATCAACGGCACAGGGGCAAACCCAGCCCGCCTCCGCCTGCTGAACCTCCTCCCAGATGTGGACCTGGTCTGAGATCACCACCGGCACACCGGCAGCCATCGCTTCTGCAACGGCAATGCCAAAATTCTCATAGTAAGAGGGCAACACAAACAGGTCAGCGGCCTGCAGGAGTCCCGTCTTCAATTCTCCGGACACGAACCCAGCGATCGTGGTGTGGGGAGCCAGGGGAGAGGTGGTAAACATCGCTTCTACCTGAGCTTCATAGGTGGGATCCTGAGGATTTGACCCGGCCAGGACAAAATGAAAGGGCACTGCTTGATCCAGCAACTGGAGCAGCGCCGGTTGCAACAGGTCAAACCCCTTTTTGGGATCAAGCCGGGACATGAACAACACCAGGGGCACACCCTCCGGGATCCCGAGTTTTGCTTTCACCGCTGCCGACTCCAGGGTGGTGGGAGGGAGGCTGACCCCCAGGGGAATGATCCGATCGTGGGTCTGCACCCCAAACCGTTCCGAGATTCGGCATTCCTGGGCACTGGTGAAGTGAACTGCTGCTGCCCCAGCCAGATTAGGCCGTTCTAATAGGGCTGCATAAACCTGCTTCAGTCTGCGCTTCTTTCGTAGATCAGCCGGGTCCAGGGTGCCCAAGGGCCGGAGGATATAGGGCAATCCCTGGTGACGACACACCCTCGCTGCGATCGTGCTCACTGGGGAGAACAGGGCATGGATATGGGCCAGGTCAAACTCAGCGGCATGGGTAGCCAGCCAGCGTAACAGTTCCAGGGAAAACTTATATCGCCGGAAGGGGGAGCAGCGAAAGTAGCGAATCTGATAGCCATCCTGGGCTACAGGCCGATCGAGGGGAACCTCTAGAGGGGGCTGACCCGTATCCCCATTGCTGTCGGTCGTCAGCACCGTCACCTCGGCTCCCGCCGCTGCCAGAGCTGCTGCCAGCCCTCTGATCATCTGGCTGGGACCCCCATAGACCAGGGAAATCGAAGGGACAATTTGCAGAATACGCATGGGGTTCACAATTCCAAATTAATCCAGAATTTGTTGATAAAAGTCCAGCAGTTGTCTGGCCAGGGCCTGATTGGTGTAGCAAGTCATAGCCCGCTCATATCCCTGTTTAGCCCGATCGATGGCCCGATCAGGCTGGGTCATCAACTGCAACAAGCAATCCTGTAACGCCGCCGCATCCCCTTCCGGGAAAACCAGACCCGCATCCCCAATCACATGGGGAATTTCCCCCGAGTCAGAGCCAATTACAGGCACCTGGCAGGCCATGGCTTCAATCAACACATGGCCAAACTGCTCCTTCCAGCCCGCAGCCGTCAGGGTTTTGAACTTGTAAGTAGTTTCGGAGGGCAGCACCAGGGTATCCATCAGGTTAATGTACCGGGGAACATCCTCATGGGGAACACTTTCGACCCAGATCAGGCGATCGGCCACCCCGGCCTGATCTGCTCTGTCCATCAGAGTCTGCTGCAGCGGACCCCGGCCCAGAAGCAGCCATTTCCAGGGACGATCGGAAATTCCGGCCAGGGCTTGGCTCAGGGTCAGTAGCCCTTTTTCCTCCACAAACCGACCCACAAACCCCACAACAAAATCATCCGGCTGGAGTCCTAGCTGGGCTGCCAATTCTGGCTGAGGTTGGGGACGGAACAGGGTTTCATCAACTCCCAGTTGGGGCATGACCTGATAGGGACCCTGGTAGCCTCGCGCCCGCAGAATATCCGCCCCATCCCGATTGCCCACCACCAATCCATCCGTGTGATGGAGGTTGTACGCCTCCAGGAGAGAGATGGGAAACTTCAGGTCATAGGGCAAATTCCACCAGGTAAAGAAGCAGTTTTTGGCCTTCAGGCCCAGCAGTCGGTTGAGGGTGATCAGCTCAGCATAGGCCAGGGCCTTGGAACCCTGCTCCACCTGGATAATATCGGGGCGAAAGCGCTGCAGGAGGGGCACCAGATCAGCCCCGAAGCAGAGGAGGCCCTGGTTGTTCTCGCTGAAATTGGAAATGGGGACCACCTGAAAAGAACCTTCCTGGCGCAATACTGGCTCGATCGTCCGATTTTGCACCCCTCCCGGACGCCAGCGACGGGGCACCACCACCATCACTTCGATACCAGGCTCCAGTTGGGCGAGACAGCGCAACTTTTCGCAATTGAGATCCACGATATAGGTATGGCTGGCTACGAGGATTTTCATTCCTGATCCCTCCGGGTGTAGACCTGGCCATCATCCCAAAGCCCCTGAACCTGGCTTCCGATCGCCCGCATCAGCCCAATCCCATAAAATCCGGCCCGACTGAGGACCTTAAGCGGTGAACCGCTCTTGTAACAGGGGGGATTTCCCAGAACGTGACAGTCAAACAGACTGGCCGACAGACGCAGGCACTGGGTGGGCGTGAGGTTCTTCAAGGCCATCAAGAAGTGATTGTGGTAGAAGGTAATCTGGTATTTGAACGATCGGGTACTGATATCATGGCACCCCCCCGTTTCCTCCCCCAAATGCACCAGCCAAGCTTCCGGGTCGTACCAGATTTTGTAGCCCGTCTGGCGAATATGCAGACAAAAATCTGATTCCTCGCGCACGGCACTGCCGCGAAACCGCTCATCGAAGTGCAGACCGTGTTTTTCAAACAATTCCCGCCGGTAGGCCATGTTACAGCCCCGGGCCGAAATGACCTGTTGTGGTTTAACGGTATTAACCAGATCGATGTGATACCAGGCGATCGCGGGGTCCATCGCTTCGGGAGGGAGGTAGTCCACAGTCAGCCCTTCCTCCGAACCACTGATGAACTTGGCATCGGCCAACTTCATGCGATCGAACACTCTTCCGGCCACTGCTCCAACGTCTGGATATTCCCTGAAATTCCGGGCGTGGGCTTCCAGAAACCCATCGGGAAGTTCTACATCATCATCAATAAACAGGATCACATCCCCTTGCGCCCGCCGAATCGCATAATTACGGGCTCCAGGTAAGCTGGCCCAATCCACCCGAAAGAGACGAATTTTGCCTGCGGTAGCGACCTGATCCAGGTAAGCCTGAGTCTCAGGTTGATGGGTAGCGGTCTGGTCTACCACGATGACTTCAAAGTTGGCATATGTCTGCTTCAAAGCATCCGCGATCGTATTGCAGAGCGCTTCTTCCCGACCATAGGTGGGAATGATAACCGAAATTGCAGGCCAGGGGAGAGCATTCATAATTCCTCTTGAACTCTGACTCCATCTCGTTTAATGATGTAATCCTGACGGTTCCAGCCCGCGAGGGCTATAAGACTGGAGCCGTCTGTTGTTTGAATCGGCGTTTTTTAATCGGATTAGCCTCAGTCGAGGGATCGGTTGCTGCCCGTTCCTGGCGATCCAGGGCGGGCAGCTTGAGCAGCGTTCCGGCGCAGATCCAGTAATAGACAGCTACTGGATCGACATCAAGGGGATAGTAGTACGTGTTGTAGCTAATGAATAGAACAAAAACCCAGTAACAGGCTCCATAGCTCCGCAGGTTTTTGTCTTTGACCGATCGATACGCCTTAAACGTCACCACGGTTAAAACAGTCACCAGGCTGATGAAGGCCAGTAGACCGATCGGACCAATTTCATGCATAACTTTGGGAAACCAGGTTTCAATCAGGGCCGTTTCACCAAAGGTGCGGGCCGAATTGGTTGCCCGTCCCAAACCCAGACCAATCATAGAGCCCTTCAACCCTTGCCAGGTCGTCATAAACTGCCCCGTAATAAACGTATCTGCTGGTGAGGCTTCCCAGCGCCCAATCAGGCTGTCAATGCGGGACTGTACAACTTCAGGATACATCTGGGCCGCAATGCCCAAGATCAAGGCTAATCCTACCCCGATTGGAATAAATCGCTTCAGGTTAGCAATTTGCCCGGTCAAAATGGCCAGGACCAGGAATGAAATTGGCACCAAGGCCAGGGCAATTCTCTGACCTGAAACTACGGCCAGCACAAAGTCGATCGCCATCCCAATCAGCCCAAGGGTGCGCCAGCGAAGGGTTGGATCACTGAATGCCGTCGCAAAGGTAAAATACGCATTGGCAATTAGGAACCAGCCCCATTGCCAGGGGGCTACAAAGGTTCCTGGCAGACGAATCACCCCCTGATCGGGGCTGTAAAGCAAGGAGCCACCGACAAAGCAGCGAGCCTGGAGAGAAGCCTTAAACAGGTCTGCTCCCGAAAAGTTTCTTGTCCCCTCACATCTGCCTGTTTCCAGCATCAGGTACTGGACAAAGGCAAGCGCACAGCAAACGATCGCCAGTACTACCTGCATCCGGGTCAGAAATAATAATTCCTTCTTGCTCCGGAGCAGATTATAAGTACAACTAATCAGGGGAATATATCCCATCAGAACCTTCAACCCCAACAGGCCCATAGCCAGGGGTTGTTCTTTGCCTGCCTCTTCTTTCTGCGCTAATTGGCCTATGACTGTTCCCCAATGAAAAGATGGAAATGAGTCGGGGAAGGATAACCGGTCTACAACAGCCGAAAGATTGAATTGGGAGATGAAGGCGAGAGGCTGTTGAATCAGCCAGGTCTGAGCCAATTGGGCAATGGGTTTAGGATTAAACTGCTGGGGTAGATTCACGAACACCAGGGTCAGCAGGCAAACGGCTAACAAGAGAAAGATTGGGGTCTGAAGTTCTTTTGGAACCCAAAAAGGCTGTCGCCCTTTTTTCCCCTGTTGCTGCAACAGACTAAAGAGAGCTGGAATGTAAAATCCATCTTTAGCGAGCTGAAATAGGGTATTGCCCCCTCCGATGCCATAGGTAACCGTGCCTGAAAAGGGCATATAGATCATGAAGGCCCAGAGGGCTTTGTGGGGATACTTCCAGGCAAGGGCTGTACATAGTACAGTTGTTGCCCCACCGATAGCCGCCTTAAGCCCACCCACCAGAAACAGGGCCGCTCCAATCAGGCAGGACACCAGGGTTGCCACGATCGCGTACTGGACAAATTCCGATCGCTCCTTCGCTATCCGACGTTTCTCAGCCAGTTGGTCTTGCAAGCTGAGGGCGGGAGTTGTGGATTGAGCCTTTACCTGCTTTTTAGACTGACGCTTTGACTTCATAAGCTTGCAGAGTATGTCTCAGAATACCTGATCCAGGGCTTCATGCCACTCTCCGGAAAACGGCAACTCCTTGGGGGTACAGTCAATTTCCCTACACCACCTGGTAAATAAAGCTCAAGGTAGCCCAGGCTCTCATATCCAGCGCAAAAACATCCGCTGGCGGCGCAGAGAGAGTCGAGAACCCCAGACTGGCCTGATGCAGATCCTGTAGGACGGCCTGAGCAACTTCCAAAGGATTCGTGGGAACGCTGATTCGCGGGATATTTCCCATAGAGCGGCCCCCTGCTTTCAGGGCCATCAGTGTTTGGGTAAATGGTGCGGTACTAAAAATAATTTGGGTTTCATTGATCCCAACGGGCTCTCGAATTACCCATTCAAAAGCAGTGGAAACCTGGGGTACAGTAACAGCCTCGCCTGGGGCTAGCAGATTCTGGTGCAGTTCCGATTTGGCTTCAGGTGTTTCTTGGGATTGCCCGGGATACAGGGCGATCGCCGTTCCGCTGCTATCTAACCCCAGGACCATGAAATAGACTGGGCGATCGCTGTCATTGTACAACCGATAACGAATCCGGTTGCCGATAGAAAGCCTGGGGAGCCCCGTCCCCAGCATCTTGGCTGGTTCTGTCTTGTTCGGCTCTGGCTTCACTGATTGGGCCTGGGCAGCGGGTTCTGGCGAAGGCGATCGAACCCCTCGCACTGTTTCCTGCTGTATTAGCATCTGCTCCTCAGGCACAACCATTTCCAGGGTAGCCCTGACTCCCAAATAAGAGGAACCGCTATTGGCGGTCAACCGCAGCAACTTAGCCGCCAGGAGGGTGTGCAGTTGGGGCAAAACCCGCTGCACCGCGACCTTAACCACTTCTCCCCGGGCACTGACTGTGTTGGGAATCAGACTGTACCCCGGAGAAAAAAGCCCATAGTGATTTTGGGGCAACAGGGGTTTGCCGACCTCTGTGCCGAGGGGAGGGGGTGTTGCAGTCCCTTCAACAGAGACGGTGCCTGGAGGGGGTGCGATCGCCGAGGCTGGTGGGCTTTCCGCAGGTAAGGGAGAAGGGATGATCGGCTTGACCTTACCAAACAGACAATCCGTAGGCTGGTCAGCAGCCGTTACTGCTTTGATCTGGGCAATCCCGGAGAAGGCACTGGTGGCATCAACCCGTTCAATCCGCTCCATGGTCGGGTCCAGAGCAACCATTAAGTTGATCTGTCGCGGCAGAACCCGCACGGCTTCGCGCACGTACTGGCCTACCTCCAGTTGGCTTTCCTGTCCACAACAAATTCGGACTTTGGCAATCAATCCATTGCGAGCAGAAATTTGTAGCCGGGTGGAAGCGGTGTCTTTGCTATCAACCTGGTCACCCGGCAGCAGGGTCAGCAACGAATTGGGGCTGTAGGATTCCAGCACGATCGCAGGTAAGCCAGCCAACCAGAGACGACCTACCTTGCCCCCCTCTTCCACAGCAGTGACCACCCCATCTGCTCCCAGTAAGGGCTCG
Organism: Leptolyngbya sp. 'hensonii'; assembly: GCF_001939115.1. GTDB lineage: Bacteria > Cyanobacteriota > Cyanobacteriia. Next base: position 116,938 of record NZ_MQTZ01000012.1, read on the forward strand.
GGAGGCAGATAATAGGTCAGCAGCGATCGCTCCTGGCTTTTCTGCCCGCTCAGGCCGGGTTGCTCCTCCTGACCCGCAAGCTGTTCCACCAGGCTGGAGACACCCCTAAAACTCATCTGCAGGGTATTGGCTGGCGTAGCTTCCCAGAGATATTGGGTCAGGGCATAGGTTAATAGACCTGAGCTGAAGCCACTCCAACGAGCTTCAAAGGCTTTGCCAGGGGGCGTCCCATGAGCCTCTCCAGCCGCCGCTAGGACCACACCGGGGATCTGTCCCGACTGCCGTTCTATCCGAGTCTGACTCTTGGAGATGTTCAGTTGACTCAGAAGTTGCTCCTGAAACATCAGAACTGCTGGATTAGATTCAGCCAGCCCTGAGGTGGGTCGGGCTCGCAGGCGTAAATTACTGCGCAACAGGGTGTCCCCATTCTCTGGACTGATATAGCTGGTATCGAGTACTGTCGTCACCCGATCGCTCCGCAGCGATCGCAGCAACAACCACAGGGTCTCCTCCGGCAGGTCGTTGACCTGGGGAGCATCTGGCCTGATTTCGCTATCCACAGGGACGAGACTGTTCTGCATATCCCCGCGAGTGACAACTCTGCTGCCATAGCCACTGAAATGAAAGACAACCACATCACCGGGTTGCACCTGATCTGTCAGATGGCCCATGAAAGCAGATTCAATATTCTGGCGGGTGGCCTGCTGGTCTGTCAGGGTCAGAATGTCCCGATCGCGAAACCCAAATCGGTGGATGAGTAGCTCTCGCTGCAATTCCACATCCGTCACACAACCGCTCAGGGTAGGGATCTGGGAATAATGGTTGATCCCGATCAGCAGGGCGAGCTTCCTGGGAGCGGATTGGGCCAGAGCATGACGGTAACGATCGCCCGATCGCCGCAGACCGACCTCGCCTATACCAAGGGTTGTCAGAAGCAACCCAACCTGCTGTAAAAACGCCCGCCGCTTCAATCCCATGCCCCTATCCTAATGGTCTCATCCTAGCGGTTTCAGGCTAAGGAAGGATTAACTGCAAGGGTTAAATCCCATCTCCATTACGGCCATCTGGTCCCAGTGTACAACTGACCTGCATGGCCCGAATAAGTTCCCTGGCCACTTCTGGACGGGAGAACTCAGGTGGGGGTAATTCCCCATTGCGCAGCATCTCCCGCACTTTGGTTCCAGACAGATGCACCCGCTCTTCCCTACTACTGGGACTGGTTTTGACCGTTGCCATGGACTGAGTTCGCTTGCAGTAGAAAGCATGCTCAAACTTCATGGGGACAATTCCCAGTTCATCTGCTGCAAACTCATCAAAAATGTGTTGCGCATCATAGGTGCCGTAGTAATCCCCAACACCAGCATGATCGCGACCGACAATGAAGTGAGTACAGCCATAATTCTTGCGGACCAGGGCATGGAAAATTGCCTCCCGGGGACCGGCATATCGCATGGCGGCGGGGTTAATCGCCAGAATTACCCGATCTTTCGGGAAGTAATGCTCCAGCATAATTTCATAGCAGCGCATCCGCACATCTGCCGGAATGTCATCCCCTTTTGTTACCCCGACCAGAGGATGCAAAAACAGCCCATCCACAGTTTCCAGGGCACATTTCTGAATATATTCATGGGCCCGATGGATGGGATTACGAGTCTGGAAGCCCACGATCGTTTTCCATTCCTTCTGCTTAAACAGGATCCGCGAATCGATCGGATCAATCTGATACAGGGGGAATAGGGCATGGGGATCTCGCTCTAATAGCCAAACTGGACCCGCCAGATAGACTGGCCCCTGCTTGTAAACCACTGCGACACCGGGATGTTTTTCATCATTGGTGCGGTAAACATTAACCGCTTCCCGCAGCTTGTCGTAATGGTATTTCTGGGTCAATTCCAGCACACCGATGAAGCGTCCCTGGGGATTGTCCAAGCGCACCAGACTCCCCTCTTTCAAGGTATCTGCTTCTTCCTGGCTCACCGGTAGGGTGATCGGGATGGACCAGGGAAGGTCATTCTGCAGGTGCATTTCCAAAACAACCCGGCTGTAGTCAGCCTCTTCCATAAAACCCGTTAGAGGACTGAAGCCACCGATCGCAATCATTTCCAGGTCAGAGACGGACCGCTCACTCAATTGAATGCGAGGGAGAAAGTCGGCCTTGCTGAGAAATTCCTGGCGCTGTTCCGAGGTCGTAATGCGGTTAATCAAACGCCCCCCATGGGGAGCAATTCCATCAGGATGGCTCATGGGTGTTTTGTGAAATCAAGCCTGCATCGTTATCCTATCAGGCTGTGGTCCCCATTTCATCACCAAACTTAACAGTGTATGACCAGAACCCCTATGGGCCAAAGTAAACCCTGGCATCCAGGCCGTTGCTGCGCAGATAGCGACTCCAGCGTTCTGCCGTGGCCCGATCGGTGAATGGTCCTACCGCAACATGAGGCCCTCGGGGCACTCCCCGTTGCAGGACTCGAGCGGGAGTTGCACCCAACTGTTGGATTTTCTGGGCCAAGCGGGGCAGATTTTCCTGACTAGTCGGCACCACGGCAAAATAGCCATCCCGATTGGGCGGGCTCACTTTTACCTCTGGTGGCGGCACATTAATCGCGATCGGGGTCACAGGAGTTTTGTTGTTGGTCGTCACAGAGGGAACCTTAGCTTCCGGGGGTTGAGTGGTTCTGGCCTGCCTCAGCTTTTGGGCCTCTGGGCTGATCTCCATGTTGCGCCGAATGTCAGCCAGAGAACGGCCCTGTTCTACTTGCTTGATGTAGTAGGCCAAACCAGCAGCATCGGCCTCTCGCCCCAGCACTTCCCGATAGAGGCGATTAATTTCCTCAGCCAGCGGACGGGATGAGGGCGTTTGAGTAGAAGCAGGGGTGGGCGGCACATAAATTTCTGAACTGGTGGCGAGCTTTGGCACCCTGGGGGCGATCGTGTTGGGGTCTGGTCGAGGAAAGGCAGGCGTTGCAGCGGGAGGGTTAATCGAAGCCAGGGCATAATCCGCAGGCTGAACTTCGGTGGCGGCTCTGACCACAGGCAGGAGGGCCGCCGGGATTGGTAAAGGGCTCGGAGACGCAACGGGGGACACCGTGACCACCGGAGGCGTTGCTTCAACCGGGGGGAGAACTGGAACTGGGGTGGCTGTTGCTGGAGGCGGAATGACTGGAATGGTCATGGAGGGGGTGGGAGGGGGAGAACTGACCGCAGTCTGTGGTGGCGTCACTGGGATAGAGGTCAATCCGGGGGGGGTGGTATTTGGTAAAGGGGTTGTCCCTAGAGGACCGCTTGGCAGGGTCGGGGTTGGGGCGATCGGCTCCGGTGCTGAGGTTGCCGCTGCTCGGGCCAGAATCACCTTCAGGGCCAGATTATTCGTGAGATATAGATGACCCACGGGCTTGCCTTTATACGTTCGTCGGGTCAAGCGCCAATCTGGATTCAGATCAATTTTCATAAAGTCTCGCACGATGCCCCGGGTGCGGCCAATCTCGATATCTGGTCCCCGATCGGAGGGGCTCCCCACCAGAACGGCCACCCCTTCCCGATAGATCAGTCGCAGGGTATACTTCAAACCCAGATCCTGACCTGCAGTCCGAATGGAGTACCCATTACTGTCCGTACTGCGGCTACAGATCCCCGTGAAATCGAACTTCAACAGGAGCGGTTCTACGGTCTGATAGGCGTCATTGTTGACTCGCCAGCAGGGACGTTGATTCGAGAGTTGCTCTAAAATCAGCAGGCTGTGCGCGTCTGAGCCTCTAGGAACAGCCAGAATGATAAAGCGATCTTGTTTAACGTCCTGTTGACTGAAGATCGAAGGACTAGCCTGGGCAATATTAGAGCATGTCCCAACCACGATCGTGGTCATGGCACATGCCATAAAAACAGATCTCATTGTAGATAGCCCCTGGCGAAATTTGCTACCTACCATACACCAAGATTTAGCTATCGCAAGGGAGTGCTAAGGAATAGCAAAAATCCTGGGTGTAGAGACTCAAGCAGGTTGTTGAGCGGGCTCAGCGCAGCGGAGCACAACCCACTTTCCATTCCGGAAAACTGGCAGACCCAATTTGGCTGATGTCAAAGAAAAAGGGAGAGCCTGTAGGGACTCTCCCCGCCATCAGGGTGCATCTACATAACAGATTATGGCACATCAGGGGTGGGGGGTGTCACCCCCCATTAAATATTTTTTGACCTTTTTACTAATTTTTTCTCAAATCTCCAGTTATGGTGTGATCCCTGGGCTTCTGGTCACCATGAACTCCAGGCGATAGCACATTATGTCATTTTTTAACTGTGGGGTAATACCCCCCTAATATCCCTATAACAGTCCAACAGGTTTCCTCCCGGAGTAAGCTGTTTTCCACAAAGCCTTCTATTACACTTTTAAATGGGTAGTTTTAATAACATTTCATGCATACACGCAAGATTTTCGACTGGTGGCAGGAATCCAATCTTCCAGCGAAATTACTTGTGATTGGGCTGGCTGCTCCACTGGTTGTGCTGAACGGTTGGGCATTCGCTTCGATCTTCGAGTATTTTCACTCCCTGATTGGCATTCTAGTCGGTGCTTCCCTGCTGGCGTTTCTGCTGAACTACCCGGTGAGCTGGGCTGAAAGACAGGGCGCTAAGCGGGAACAAATTGCAATCCTAGTCTTTTTACTGGCGTTGTCGATTCTGCTGGCCCTGGGGCTAACCCTGGTACCGTTGGCCCTGACACAGGCCCAACAACTGGTCGCTCGACTGCCAGAGCTGATCGATTCTGGGCGGCGACAACTGATGATGTTGAACGAGCAGGCTGATACTGCCGGGTTGCCGATCAACCTGGATGCCCTGCTGGTGCAAATTAACGATCGACTGAAAGGCCAACTGCAAGCGATCGCTGGGCAGGCCCTGAACCTGGCCGTGATTACCGTCACCAGCCTGTTGGACTTTCTACTCACGATGGTGCTGACTTTCTATTTGTTGCAGCATGGCGATGATCTCTGGTCCAGTCTGATCCAGTGGCTTCCTAGCAGAATAGGTCAGCCCTTCTCAAAAACCCTGCGGTTGAGTTTCCAGAACTTCTTCATCGGTCAGCTAATTATGGCCACTTCCATGGCTTCTACCCTGACGCCGATTTTTCTGTTCTGGCTGAAAGTTCCCTTTGGGCTTCTGTTCGGCCTGACGATCGGCCTGATGGCCCTGGTTCCTTTTGGGGGTACGGTTGGAATTATCCTGGTCACGCTTCTGGTTTCCCTGCAGAATTTCTGGCTTGGGCTCCAGGTGCTGGGGGCTGCCGTAATCGTGCAGCAAATCCTGGAGAATCTGATTGCGCCTCGGGTATTGGGGAGCATCACGGGCCTGAATCCAGCCTGGGTTCTGATCTCAGTCCTGACGGGAGCCAGAGTGGGCGGGTTACTGGGGGTGGTCGTCTCGGTGCCGATCGCAGTGGTAATCAAGACAGCCCTGATTGCAGTTCGGGCCACCCGTTCCTTTCGGGGAGATCTCCCAGAGGAGGGGGTAGACTCTGTTTCCGGGGCCGAACTGGCTGCCAGTCTGACTTCAGACAGTGCCGAACCCAAAGATAATCTCAAATCCCGATCGGCTCCAGCCATCAATTCGCCCCAAGATGTTCCACTGCTCTAAGAGGGATAGGGGATTTGGTGATTCCATCTCTCATTTCTGGAGCCAGACACCAGATCTGGGGGCACTCCTCCATACCGACTGGATTTTTCGATAGATTTAAGAGCGAGCCGGATAGAAGTTAGGCAGAATGGAAACAGTTGGGAAAGGGAGAGATTCACGAGGACACTGCCATGAAATATTTGCTTGTTGCTGCCCTGATCTCCATTGCGGTCACGGCCTTACCCTCCAGGGCTGCCAATCCAGAGCATGTGCGGCAATTGCTGGAAACCTATCGCTGCCCAACGGAATGCGACTTGAGTAATGCTGATCTAGAAAATGCTGATTTGAGACTGGCCCAACTTGCTAAAGCCAATCTTGAGGGGGCAAATCTCAGGAATGCAAACCTGTTTGGGGCTAACTTACGCAGGGCAAATCTTGGGAAAAGTGACCTTAAAGGGGCCAATCTCAACAATGCCAGCCTAGTCAGTTCTGATTTAAGGGGAGCCAATCTGAATGGGACTAACTTGACCTGGGCTGACTTAAAAGGAGCTAACCTTAAGGGTGTGGATCTGCGCACCACCCTGCTAGCCAATGCCAATTTGACGGGTGCTGACTTACAGGAAGCGAATCTAACTGGGGTTGACCTGAGTCAGATCAACCTGAGCAATACTAAAATGCCCGATGGGAGTATTAACCCTGCCCCGCCAGCTACAGCCCAATGCAATCGGGTAGATACCGGGGGTGGGCTAGCTGGTGAAGGATTTCTGGTGCGGGTCGGATGTAATAATTTGTAACCCTCGTCTGTAGAGACGTTGCATGCAACATCTCTACAGACGGGTTGATGTTACATCGTCAGGGATGGGGCATTGGTTTCGATCAATTGGGCCAGATCTTGCAGGAAAGCAGCGGCATGGGCACCATAGATAATCCGATGGTCGCAGGTGAGGTTAACCTGCATCTGCTGCCGAACTCCTAACAGACCGTCTGCAGTGGCCACAACCTGAGGCCGGGCAGCCCCGATCGCCAGGATGGCTCCCTGACCGGGTGGCAGAATGGCATCAAAACGATCGACCCCAAACATCCCCAGGTTGGACAGGGTAAAGGTTCCAGAATTATACTCTTCTGGCTGCAACTGCTTGGCTCTGGCCCGCTCTACTAATCCCTTCCAGGCACGGGAGAGGGAGTAGAGATCTGCCTGGTCCGCATTTTGCAACACTGGGGTAATTAAGCCACCATCATCCATCGCGACCGCAACCGCAATATTGATGGCCCCACTGTATTTAATCCCCTGGTCGGTGTAACTGGCATAGAGCAGGGGATGCTTTTGCAGCGTTACCGCAACTGCCTTGGCCAGGAGAGCTGTCATGGTCACCCCCTTGGCCTTAATCTGCTTGTACAGTTTATCCAGGCCATCAGTGGTAATGGTGTAGCCCACATGATACGTGGGCACAGTCAAACTGGCGACCATGTTACGGACAACTGCATTCTGCAGGGTAGTCATGGGAACGATTTGACCAGGAACAGCAGCAGGAATAGCTGCTGGGGCGGGGGCTGGTTTGACCACTGGGGTAGCCACCACAGCCGGAGTAGCAATGGCCGGTGGCTTTGCCCTGCCAACTGCTGCTTCTACGTCTTCCGCCACAATCCGCCCATGGGGACCGCTTCCTTTTAGGGAGTCCAGATCAACTTTCAGTTCCTTGGCCAGTTTACGGGCCCGAGGAGATACCACAACCCGACCATTCCCAGCCTGAGATCCCCCGCTGGGAGCGGTGGCCGCAACCGCGACAGCCTCTGCTGCCGGAGTCGGGCCAACCGCAGCCACAGTTGGTTGACTACTGGACGATCCGGTAGAGAGGCTGGCGGCCTGCTGTTTAGCTGCTTCAATCTCAGCTTCTGTTTCAGCAATCAGGGCGATCGCTGCCCCGACAGGTGCGCTCTCCCCGGCTGGAACCGTAATGACAGCCAGGTAACCCTCGTAAAAAGACTCTACGTCCATGTCGGCCTTATCAGACTCGACAACGACGATCGTCTCTCCCCGCTCAACTTTGTCTCCTGCTGCTTTCGCCCAGGAAACAATTTTCCCCTCCGTCATGGTGGAGCTGAGGGCAGGCATAAAAACTTCGTTGATCATCCCGCTTAAACGTCTCCCCGAATTTCTTCAACAACGCCATCTCGCAGGAGAACTTCTACCTGCATTTTCTGAATCAGATTATCTCCAGTTGCGACTCGGAAGAAGCTCTCAATCTGACCCTGATTCACTTCCTGATCCAGTTCCAGCACCTGGACCTGGGAGAGTTGCTGCAGGATCTGATTTTTCTGCTCTAGCAGCTCACTCTTCTTCTCGTTAACCTGCATCTGAACATTCTCGATCTGCTGCATCACCTGGGGACCAGGGGGTTGAAGCGATTGTCTCTGAATTTCGGCAATCATCCGCTGTCCTTGCATTTCAAGTTGCTGGAGCTGGCTGTCAAGCTGGTTAATTTGAGCCTGGAGCTGCTGCTGGGCTTCTTCCTTCCAGCGGGGAGTCACGATCGCTTTAACAGTAACGGCTCGCTTCAAAAGGAGTTGCGAATTGGAGGCATCCATACAAATTTCACTTCTAGATAGGTGGTGGGCTTGGTAGAACCCGAAATCAGCTAATCAGCGAACATCCCGTCAATCATACCGCGATAGCGTTCCATCACGACAGGTCTGCGAATTTTTAGGGTTTGGGTTAGCATGCCATTTTCCATGGAAAAAGGAATAGCCAGCAAGCGGAAAGGACCGATCCGATCGTCCACCCGATATCCCGGTCGATTCTGCACTTCCCGATTCAACTCCTGTCGGTACAGAGTCTGCACAGCCCCAGCATTCAATTTTTCTTCCAAATCCGAACTTTGAGCCTCAATGGCAGCCACCAACTCTGTGAAACCGGGCTGCTTTTCTGCCCACTGCTTCAGGGTTTCCAGATTGGGCACAATCAGGGCTCCGAGGGATTTTTGATCCTGACCCACCAGCATAATCTGATCGACATAAACGCTGCGCAAGCAGGCATCTTCAATCGGCTGGGGTTCGATGTTCTCCCCATTGGTCAGGACGATCGTGTCCTTGGCCCGCCCCGTCAAGACTAGGTCATTCTCCGGGGTCACCCAACCCAGATCCCCACTATCAAACCAACCCTCTGGATCGATTGCCTTGGCCGTAGCCTCCGGATTTTGATAGTAGCCTTGCATAATCTGAGGCCCCCGAATCAGCACCAGGCCCCGCTGTCCCTGGGGCAGGGGCTGGCGAGTTTCCAGATCCACAATTTTGATTTCCGTGCCGGGTAGGGGCTGACCCGCAGAACCTCGCAGGTTGCGCCAGGGGCGACGGGCATTGGTGACGGGGGAGGTTTCCGTCAGACCATAACCCACCAGAATTTCCACACCCACAATCTCAAAGAACAGGTCCAGGTGGGGGGCCAGGGCTCCACCGCCACTGATCACCTGCCGGATCTGGCTGCCTGTAGCCTCCCGCACCTTGTGATAGACCATACGATCGGCCAGGGCATGTACCGGAGCCAGAACAACCATCTGGACCCCCGCTAGAAGGCGATCGAGCCAGGATGGATGCTGTTTCAACAGATTCAGATTGCGGGCTGTGCGTCGGGCAATAATATATTTCTGACTGATTTCCAGAAAGAAATTGACCAGTTTTTGTTTCCCTTCGGGTTGCTCCCGAAATTGCTTTTGAATTCCCTCGTAAATGGACTCCCACAGCCGGGGCACAGCAACCATAAAGTTGGGCCGCACCTCCCTCAGATCCCGCTTCACATAGCGAATATTGGTGTAGTACTGGGTGCAACCCTGAGAGAGCAAGAAGTACTCACAGGTCCGCTCATAGCTGTGCCAGGTGGGGAGAATACTGAGGACATGAGCCCCTGCCTGAGGCTGCACGATCGTGCCCAAAGTCAAAATCTGGGAGATCAGGTTACCATGGCTCAGCATCACCCCCTTGGGTTTACCTGTGGTCCCAGAGGTATAGATCAGAGTGGCCAGCATCTCCCGCGTTTGGTTCACGCCCTTGGGAGTATGACCAGCTCCCAGATCCAGCAGTTGGGTGAAATTCACGACCTTGAAGGCATCTTCCGTGGGGGAGATCTCATCGGATAGGAGGACCACCTGCCCGATCGGGAGATCGACCAATCGGGGTCGCAGTTTCTCCAGAGTCGCCAGGTCTTCTGCAATCAGGGTGGTGCTGCCACTGTCGGCCAGGATGAAGGCCAGTTCCTCCCGCTCCGCCTGGGAACTGCGAACAGCATCGATCGCCCCAGCCGTCATGGTCCCCTGATCGGCAATAAACCAGCGGGGGCTGTTGTCAGCGAACAGAGCTACCCGATCGCCCGCGCCTACCCCCAATGTCTGTAGCCCTGCCGCAAACTGCTGGATCTGTTGATTCAGCTCGGTGTAAGTCAGGGAGACTTCCGGCTTGCTGTGGCTGTCCTTCAGGGCTAGGACCGTCCCAAAGCGTTGTGCTGCTAGGGGCCAGATCTCAGGAATGGCCTGAATACTGCTGTAATCGACCAGCCGAGTTAGGTTGGTCCGTTCAATATCGGTGTAGGTGTAGGTAACAGGGCGATTCATAGTTTGCTTCGATGAGAGTGGTCGGGAAAAACCTGCAACCAGGTATTTGTCACTGAATAAGGTTGGTTGGGTTAATCCAACCGTAGCTTGTGCCTCTTAAAAAAATATGGTAACCGGGACAGGTTTTCCACTGTCATCCTCTTTGTCATGGTTGAAATTAAATCAATATTGATGATCATTGATGATCTGCTTGTAGAAAAGCACGGGTCTGACCCTCTGCCTTATCCGGAGCAGGGGTGGTATGCCCTGTCCGCCAGGTAAAGCCGGAGTTGCCATTCCATCTGGCCCAGGACTCAGACCCCCGTGTTGCAACATTTAATGTTTTAGTGTTTGAAACACTTGGTTCTTTCACGAACCCCCCAGGCTCTCCTGGGTCACTTCTATGATGTGTTCCAGATCAAAGTTGTGCAGTTTTTTCATCAAGTCTTCTGCCAGGAGAGCCTGTTCTGGGGGAATTTGCTGGATCAATCGTTCGATCTGCTGCCGATCGAGCAGACTGGCAGCCTGATGGAGTTCTCTAACCCAATTGGCAGGCATGGTTTTGAGGGCCACCACCCGATCGGTTGCAGACAGGGGCCATCCCTTCATGCGCTTGTCCAATGCATCGGCCTCTGTTTCAGCATAGACGTATTGAACGCCCAAATATTTAGTGATCTTTTGGAGCAGGGTATTTTCCTGAAAGGGTTTGCGAACAAAGTCATTACAGCCAACTTCCAAAACTCTAGCCCGTTCTTCTTCGAAAGCACTGGCCGTCAGGGCAATGATAATAGTCTGATCTGGGGAGGAAGGGACAGTTGAAGATTGGGGGTGGCAGGCTGATTGGTAACGCTCCGCTTCCTTGCTCCTGATTTGTCGGGTAGCCTCATATCCATCCAAACCAGGCATGCGCAGGTCCATCCAGATCAGGTGGGGATGCCACGTCTCCCACAGGTCGATCGACGCCTGCCCATTCATCGCAGCCTGGACTTCAAATCCGATCGACGCCAAAAGTTGCATCAGCAAGTGGCAGTTGGTTTCATTATCTTCCACCACTAACATACGGTAAGGTGGCTGACCCGGGGCAATCCCAATGATTTGTTGACAACAGGAACGTTGACTGGAGTCAGGGGCAATTTCGGGTTGTACCCGGATGGAAAAGGCGAAGGTCGAACCCTGTTCTGATGTTCTGGCAATGGTTAGCTTGCCACCCATTAACTGCACAAACTGTCGGCTGATCGCCAACCCCAACCCAGTCCCTTCCTGGGTGCTCTGGCGTTTTTGGGATTGCATGAAAGGTTCAAACAGGCTATCCAACTCATCGGGCTCAATGCCGGGACCGGTATCTTGGACCTCAAATAAAAGGGTTAGAGAATCAGAAGTGGACGTAGAATTAATCGGGTTCCTTGCCTCTGGGGAGGGGGCGACTGCAACAGTCAATTGAACAGTCCCTTGGGCGGTAAACTTGACAGCATTGCCCACCAAGTTGATCAAAATCTGACGCAATTTATTGTCATCGGCTCGTACATAATGGGGCACATCCGTTGCACGATGGAAAGTCAATCGCAAGGCTTTCTGGGCAGCCCGTAACCGGAACATGTCCTCCAGGTGATCAAGCAGCTCATACAGATCGAAGCAAATGCTATTTAAGGTTGCGCGACCTGCTTCAATCTTGGACATTTCTAGAATATCGTTGATCAAATTGAGCAGGTGTTCACCACTGCGATTAATGATACTGAGCTGTTGCCTCTTTACTTCTGTCAGGTTAATATCCCGGGCCATTAACTGGGAAAATCCCAGAATCGCATTCAGAGGGGTGCGTAGTTCGTGGCTCATGTTGGCCAGAAAAGCGCTCTTGGCCTGGTTGGCCGCTTCAGCAGCTTCTTTGGCTTCCTTCAGTTCAGCCGTCCGATTTTCTACCCGCAATTCCAGGTCGAAGTTCAGACGACGCAGGGCTTCTTCACTTTGCTTCCGATCGCTAATATCCGTGACCACCCCCACAATTTGCCGTTCAGGCGGGGGAACGTCCTGGGGAACAATTCCCCAGACAGCTATCCAACGAATTTCGCCATCCAGGCGGCGAATTCGGTATTCGATGTTGTAAGGAACATTCTGTTCAAAAGTATCTCCGATCGCCTGCAGCACCCGATCGTAATCCTCCAGATGGATCATGGCCAGGAACGTTTCCCGATCTCCCGGAAAAGAACCTGGCACAAAGCCAAAGATTTCCTGGGCCCGCTCCGACCAGATCAGTTCCCCAGAGTGAAGGTTGCAACTCCAGGTTCCCATTTTTGCGGCATCCAGAGCGAGTTGTAACCGCAAGCGCTCCGATCGAAGATGTTGTCCCTGCTGCTGTAATTCCCTGGTTCGCTGCTCTACCCGTTCCTCCAGCTCGTGGTTGAGTTGCTGCAGAGCCTGCGCCACTTGTTTACGCTCGGTAATATCCATGGCAATTCCAGCAGTTCCAATGGCCTCCCCCCGATCATTGAAAATCGGAGTTTTAATGGTTTCGATCCACTGCGCTATCCCCTCTGCTGTCAGCAATCTTTCCTCGACACGCTTTTGTCGTCCAAGGGCAATGACATTGAGATCGTCACGGCGATAAGCTTCAGCCAGTTCGCGAGGCCAAATATCCAGATCAGTTTGTCCAACTAATTCAGCCGGAGTATAACCACAAGCCTGACCGAAGGGTTCGTTAACAGCCAGAAAATGGCCTTGTCGATCCTTAAGCCAGGCAATGTGGGGAATGTTATTCAGGAGTGAGATCAACTGATGTTCACGGGCTTTGGCCGCCTCTTCAATCAGCATACGCTTGGTAATATCCACCACTGAGCCAATAAAGCCCACCACTTCCCCCGCCGCATTCTGTTCGGGCACAGCCTGGGCAAATATCCACTTGAGCGTGCCATCGGGATAGAGATAGCGGTGCTCAACCTGGTACTCAGCCAGATGGTTGAGATTGACTTGCTCTACGAAATGGGACCAAGCGGCATACATCCAGTCCCGATCTTCCGGATGCAAATTCCGGCCCCAGCCATCTCCTAGATTCTCTTCCAGAGTCAGGCCAGTAATTTCCAGAGTTTTGGCATTGGCATAAATACAACGTCCCTGAAGATCATTGCGAAAGATCCCCACAGGGCTGATTTCTGACAACAGGCGAAACCGTTCTTCACTCTCTCGCAGAGCTTCCTGAGCCTGTTTGCGTTCAGTGATGATCTGGGTAAACATAATGATGCCGCCAATTACATCAGCTTCGGTGTACCAGGGTCGAATCTCCCACTGGGTCCAGATGACTGTCCCATCGCTCAGAACCAGGCAGTCTTCCTCACAACGTTCCACAGACCCGGCCAGACAGCGCTGGTGGACTTCCTTACAGCGATCGGGCAGGGTGGGGAAAACCTGATAGTGCGATCGTCCGATAATATCCTGATCATCCAGATGGTAATCCTCTTTCCAGCGCCGAGAGGTCAGGAGATACTGCATGTCCCGATCGAACATGGCTACTGCTGCAGGGGTATGCTCAACAAAGAGTCGCAATTGTTGTTCCCGATGTTGCAGTTGTTTGGTGCGCTGCTGAACCTGCTGTTCCAGATCGGCAGTCAGCAATTCCAGTTTGCAATTAGCCTGTTCCAGCGCTAACTGCTGTTGAGCAAGTTGCTGGTCTTGTTGATAGCGTCGGATGGCTTCTGTGATCGTCAGGCTCAGATCGGCTTCACTCCAGGGTTTGGTGAGAAAACGGTAGAGATTACCCTGGTTAACCACATTGCCCACATCTTCCGCTCTGGCTTGCCCGGTCAGCATGACTTTCAAAATTTTGGGATGGCGGGCATGCAGTTCAATCAAAAAAGCATCCCCTCTCATCCCTGGCATAATCTGATCGGCAATGACCAGGGGAACAGCGACCCCATCCTCCAGGAGATCCTCAACCAACTCCAGAGCTTCAGTGGCACTTTGAGCAATTTCGATCGTGTAGTCGGGAAAGTGCCTCAACAACTGGGTTCTCAGGGTGAGGAGAACGTTGGGTTCATCATCCACACAGAGGATTGTTGGCTTACTCATCAGTCATCTCCAGGGCAGTCTTGCATCAAGCTATCAGGCTGGTGTGAGTTTGTTGACGAAGGCGCAATCTCAGGTAGAGGTAGCTGGATGGTGAAGGTAGTTCGACCCGGTTGACTGTGAACTTGAATCTCTCCTGCATGCTTGTCCACAATCTGTCGAACAATATGCAAGCCCAATCCACTCCCTTCCCCCCGTGGTTTGGTGGTGAAAAATGGTTCAAAAATATGGGATTGGATGTCCGGAGAGATACCACATCCAGAGTCTGTAATTGCCACCACTCCGCGATCGGCTGTTTGAGTCACAGTAATTTCTAGCGTGCCTTTCTGACCCATGGCATCAATGGCGTTGTCAACTAAATTGACCCAGACCTGGGTCAACTCGTCTGGATTGCAGCGAACTTTAGGCACCTCGGCAGCATAACAACGGATCATTTCGATGTCCTGCTTGAAATGTCTCTGATAAAGGGTTAAGGCCACTTCAATGCTATCTGTGATGGGGGTCAGGCTTTCTTCCCGGCTAGCATTGTGATGACTGTAGGTTTTCAGAGCAAAGACAATCTTGCCTGCCCGATCAACTTCCTGCTGAATACAGTTGGCATTCTGATTTTGCAGCACCAGGTTGTAAGCAACCTGCAGGATAGCAGAGCAATTGGGATCAGACAGAATGGACTGATAAGGGGCAAGATTTTGGCCCAGACGTAACAGGGTCAGTTGAGTTGCAATGCTTTCGGCATCCAGAATGCCCTGTTCTGCCAGGATAGTTTGCAGGTGTCGTTGCCGTTGCCGTTCTGCTTTGGTAGATGGGGCCTGCTGTTCCTGCAGTGCAGCTTTAACCAGGGTCAGGAAGGCTGACTGCTGCTGGGGCGAGAGTCGTTGGAGCAGAGATGGCAATTGCTGAAGCGAGTTGCTAAAGGCCGCCATGATATTGCTAATAGCACTCCGGATCACCCCCAGGGGTGTATTGATTTCATGGGCTACACTGGCAGTCAATTGCCCTAAAGCTGCCATTTTTTCGGATTGGATCAGCTCTTGCTGGGTCGCCTGGAGATGGGCCAGTGCCTGGGAAAGGTCCTGGGTCCGATCGTTGACTTTCCGTTCCAGCGTGCTGTAGAGTCGAGCGTTTTCCAGGGAGATTGCTGCTTGGGATGCAATCAGTTGGACCAGTTCCTGCCAATCGTGGGTAAATGTCCCCCCAGTGGTCCAGTTTTCCAGATATAACATGCCCATCAAGCGGGCTTGATTCACAATTGGCGCGCATAACACGCTTTGGGGCTGCCGCTTGCGCCAGTAGGGATCTGCCGTGAAGGGAGTGGGCATGGCAACCACATCGATGACCACGATAGTCTGTGTATTCTCGACATAGTGGACCACAGTCACAGGAATATCCTGACTCCCTTGCATAGGCTTTGACTGGAGACTGCAGAATTGCAGTGCCGTACAGTGAATGGCAATTTGCCACTGCTCCTCTTCCTTTAAGAGCAAGATACCCGTTTGGGCTCCGGCATTTTCCATCACAACCTGCATCAGGGTGGTCAGAAGCCGTTCTAAATGGATTTCTTGAGCAATGGCTTGGGACGCTTTGAAGACCGTCGCCAAATCCAGCAAGCGAGCAGAACTACTGTAGCTGTCAGAGGATGATAGCCACTGCCTGACCTCCCTGGAGCCACCCACCCGGTGGTCTGGAACGAGTGTGGGATAACGGGTTTCCAGATCAATGACTTTAGCCTTGGCTCCCCAGCGATCGTACGCCTCGTAGGCATCCGTCAGGTAAGCCTGGGCAATTCGGGTTCGCCCCTGGGCTAGATAAAATCTGGCGGCCAGTTCACTGGCCAGGGCTTCCTCCTGGATGTAGTTATTTTCTCTCGCACCCATAATCGCCCGATCGTACAGGTCCATGGCCTCCAGATATTGCCCTAGCACCCGCTGCTTTTCTGCCGCAACCAGATCCTTCTTATGCTGAAAATTCATTGGAGCCTGTCTGGCCCAGCTTTGCAGCTTGTCCTGGTTAGCATCAATTTTCTCCAGGAATTCTGCCCGATCACCGTCAGTCACGGCATCCCAATTCTGTAATCGCACCAGAGCATCGTAAAAGTAGAAAATTGGAACATTGAAAAACTCTTCCACCCCATCCAAGTACAATTCAGCCTGTTTAGAATTCGCCAATCCCTGTTCGTACTCGCCAAACAGAGTGCTTAAAATCAGCTTATGCGAATAAAAGTAATGCAGACCTAAACGATCGTTGACTGCTCTAATTTTCTCAACGAACTCCATCTCTTTCAACAAATCCCCAGTTAAATCCCAGGGATGATGGCTAGGGGTACTTAAATTCAAAACGGCCTGTTGCAGAATCTGGGTTCGACTTGCGGATGCAGTCTGGTTTAATTTTCCAAGGGTTTGATTGTAATCGATCAGGGTCTGGTTTAATTCGGTCAGCTCTTGACCCAAAAAATAGAGATACTGGCATTTTGTCATGGCAGCATAGCCTGCAAATTCCAGATCTCCGTTTTCCGGGCCACTGACAATAGCCCGATCGAAAAATGGTAAAGCTTCCCGAAGATGGCTTGTCCAGTGGATGGTATAGGCCCCAACCAACTGGAAGATTTTAGTGTTGAGGACATTGGTCTGTGACCGCTCCACCAGTTGCAGGGCCAGTTGGCCAAATTGATAGGTCGTCTCGCTGTCCTGAAGAAACACATGAGTCAGGATGCCATAGCCACAATAGGCGTGGGCAGCGAAGGGAGAGTTGCCATAATTCAGCAGAAGTCGAATGTGGTGCAAGAGGGTGATCGGGATCAGAATCGGCTCGGCAATAGCCGTCACCCCACTGATATTTGCCAGGATCTGACTGGCAGCTAACTTGTCAGGCTCAGCCATCTCCGGCAGATGCAACAGATCACCTGGATTGTGCTGTTGCAGAGCCAACTGAACCTGACTGAACTCCTGCAGGATTTGGGCCATACTCGGAGTTCTAGGGAGACTCACCCCCAATTTTTCCAGGGTGTCCAGGGCCAGGGTAATTCCTGCCAAATGCTGATTGCGGGCCGCATAGCTCTGGATCGTGACCTGAATGACTTTGATCCGATCCAGAATGGTGTGGGTTTGCTGGGTGAAAATCTCGACCCAGATCGCCATTTGGCCAAAATGGCCTGTGAGGTAGGCGACCTCGACAGCAATTTCGTAGAGTTGCAGCGTGAAGGCATAGCGATCGTGCCAACAGGTAGGCGTCAGCAGGCTAATCCCTGTCTGAACATAGTCGAGGGCTGCGGCATAGGCAGCGGCAGTTTTGGCTTTGCGTCCGGCTAGGAGATTGAGCTGGGCCAATTCCTCGCGCGCCTCCGGTCGATCGAGGAGAGACACTCCCATGTTGAGTTGATTCACAATGTCGAAAATCTTGTTTTCTCGCTGGGCGATCGGGATTTTCTGCAGCAAGAGTTGACCAATGTGGTGATGAATCAGGGGGGTGCGATCGCTGGGAATCAGGGAATAGGCTGCCTGCTGCACCCGATCGTGCAAAAACTGATACTCGATCGTAGTACCCTGGGTCAGGGCATCTGAGATTTCTGCGGCATCCAGCACCTGGGGCAGGCGATACCCGGTTCCCATTGGGACGATCAATCCGGCCTGAATGGCATCCCACAGACTCTGAGCAACCTGACCCAGGGGCTGTTCTGCGACGATCGCCACAGTGGGTAAGTCAAACTGGCTCCCAATACAGGCAGCCAACTGCAACAGATATTGGGTCGGTAGGGGAAGTTTGGCAATCTTCCGAATCATCAGTTCAACCACATTGTCCGTGATGCCCTGTTGCTGGATTTGCTCCAAATTCCACTGCCATGTCCGGGTTATGACCTCAAACCAGATCAAATGGTTTTCTGATAAGGTTCGGAGCAGTTGAATCAGAAAGAAAGGATTGCCAGAGGTTTTCTCGAACAACAGGGATGCCAGGGGAGCTACCGCCCCTACAGGCCTATGCAAAGTTTCTGCCACCAGTTGGGTGACCCGCTCCAGAGGCAGAGGTTCTAGCTGGATTTCGGTCACGATCGTCCCCAATTGCCGCATGGCCTCAACCGATTGGCTCAGGGGATGGGTCGAATTCACTTCGTTATCCCGATAGGCATAGATAATCAGGTGATAACGATGGTCCGCCTCTGCCATGTAAGCTTGCAGGGATTGCAGGGATGCAATATCAGCCCACTGCACGTCATCCATAAAGATCACCAGGGGATGCTCTGGATGGGGTAGGGTCCGGACAAACTGGATGAAGGTCCGGGTCAGTCGATTTGCAGCTTCGATCGCCCCTAATTCTGGCACTGGCGGCTGTTTGCCAATCATCAGTTCCAGTTCGGGGATGGCTTCCACCATCAACTGGCCATTACTGCCCAGGTTGGCGAGAAACCGATCGCGCCAATATTGCAATCGGGTTTCCGGTTCAGTCAACAATTGGCGAATTAAGCCACGATAGGCTTGCAAAGGAGCCGCCAGGGGCACATGGCGCTGCAACTGATCGAACTTTCCAGATGCAAAATAACCCTTCTGGCGGGTTAGTCCTCGCAGCACTTCATGGATCAGGGCCGTTTTGCCGATGCCAGCAGACCCCCTGACCAGCACGAGCTCACCCCCCCCTGACTGATCCGCTCAAAGGCTGCCAGCAAGGTTTTGACCTGACTTTCTCGGCCATAGAGCTTCTGGGGAATATTGAATTGGGCCATATCATCCACCTGGCCTGGGATGAAATGGGCGATCGTGCCGATTGTGCGGTATTGATCCAGACATAGCTCCAGATCCGCTTTCAGTCCCAGAGGACTTTGATAGCGATCCTCAGCATTTTTCGCCATCAATTTCAGGACCATTCTGGACAGGGTTTCGGGAATGGCAGGCTTCACTGCTGACTCCAAACGTCTGATCAACTCATGGGGCGGGACCGGCTCTTTGGCCAGGTGGCAATACACCAGATCCAGGGGGTCTTGGGATGGAAAAGGAAGCTGACCTGTCAGCAATTCGTAGAAAGTCACCCCCAGGGAATAAAAATCTGTCCGGTAGTCAATGCCCCGGTTCATCCGGCCTGTTTGTTCCGGGGAGAGGTAGGCCAGTGTTCCCTCCAGTTCCTCTGGGGGTTTCAGAGCCTGGGTTTCCTGGGGGAGGAGAGAGGCCAACCCAAAGTCTGTCAGGGTGATCTGTCCGGTTTCGGGTTGAATCAGGATATTCGCAGGCTTAATATCTTTATGAATAATTCTTTGCTGGCGTAGCTCCTGGAGGATCTCTGCCAATTGCAGGGCAATGCCAAGGAACTCCTCCAGGGTCAGAGGGTGCTCCTGCACATAGTCTCGCAGGGAGAGATCGCCATGATCCGGCATAACCAATACCAATCGGTGACCCCAGGGTTCTAAGCCCAGAGGACGAACCACTCCGGACAGATGCAACCTCCGAGTCAGGGTGTAATGATTCCGCAGGCGCAACATATCACTGACGCTGGGGTGTTCCTGCTTTAAGAGCTTTAACACCACAGGTTGCCGATCGAACTCTCCCATGCCCCGATAGACCAGGGTTCTGTTACCCTCATAGAGGAGATGAATCAGGCGATAGGAAGCAATCTGAGGCAATGGGAGAGTCATGCCGTAAGCGCTATGAGGGTTAGAGTGAAGGGGATTCTGTTCTGAATCTTGAGTGAGATCCATTAGGTCAAATATTCCCTTGGAAGGTATCTTTTATCGCTATCTTTCTTTTATCGCTATCTTTATTGTGACCGATGAGCCGTAATGAGCATCCCCACTCTAAGGAGTTCCATCTATGAAGGCCATCCAACAGCACGGGTTGACTTCCCTGCTCCTGGTCTGTTTGCAGATCCTGCTGTGGTGGGGGATGTGCTGCAGCCCTGTCCTGGCCGTCCGCATTCCTGTCACGACGATCGAGGATGGCGGTCCTGGTTCCCTGCGGGCTGCGATCGAACAGTCCAATGCCAGTTCCGAAGATGACACGATTGACCTGACTGGGGTGAACGGTACGATCCGGCTGCACAGCCCTCTGCCCCGGTTACAGGGACCGCTAACCCTTCTGGGGAATGGGGATGACACCCTGAGTGGGGACGACCACTATCGGGTGCTGTGGGTCGATCGGGGGCCGGTATCCTTGAGCCATCTCACGATCGCGGATGGGCTGGCTAAGGGAGAGGATGGGTATGGCGGAGCTGGCGCGGCTGCAGGCATGGGCGGGGGTCTGTTCATCCAGGAGGGGCCAGTCATCCTGACCGATGTCACCTTCAGCCGCAATCGGGCGATCGGGGGTCGGGGTGGAGAGGTTCCCCAGCCAGTCAGCGGCCAGATCGAGAACCGGGCCAAGCGCTTCAATGTCAACCGGGGGGCCATCTCAGAAATCAATGGCATTAACTTTGATAGCCACAATGCACCTGAATTGAGTCCGGCGGGCCTCCGAATTATCGGCAGTCAAGCCAAGTACAAAGTAAATCGGGGAGCCCTGGCTGGGATCAACGGAATTGGGGTAAACGGAATTGGGACGATCGCCTTTGGCGGTGGGGGGGGCTTCGGTGGGTTCGGTAATGGGGGCAATGGCGGCAATGGCGGCAATGGCGGTGCGGAAGGGGGCCATGGCGGC
>NZ_MQTZ01000013.1 GCF_001939115.1 Leptolyngbya sp. 'hensonii'
AAGCTCAAAACCTTAAGCTCAAAACCTTAAGCTCAAAACCTTAAGCTCAAAACTTACCCGGTTCCTAAATCTCTCATCGAACTTACTAAGTTCATTTGACAGGTTATCTATCAGTCTTGACCTTCAAACTATTCTCTTGTCTAGGTTCTGGCAGTTTTGACTCGGTTCGCCTTGACGCCCCTCCTCTCGACCGCTTTACTAACATATCCTTACCTCCCCTTAAGTGTCAAGAGGATTAAAGAAAAAAATTTCGGTTTTTGCGACCTGGTTCTTCCGATTCCTTCTGTCCTATGATCACAAGGCGATTGCATAAAGGGTCCAGCGATTGAGGAGAGGAACTCGTGAACTTTCAGTCAGTAATTGCGACACTGCATCAATTTTGGGGAGAGCAAGGCTGTCTGATTGTGCAGCCCTACGATACGGAAAAGGGAGCCGGGACAAAAAGCCCGCACACCTTCTTAAGGGCGATCGGTCCTGAACCCTGGTCAGTCGCCTATGTGGAACCTTGCCGACGACCTGCCGATGGACGATATGGGGAAAACCCCAATCGCTACCAGCACTACTACCAGTACCAGGTTCTGATCAAACCCTCCCCAGACAATATTCAAGAGACCTATCTCAACTCTCTAAGAAGACTAGGCATTCAACCAGAAGACCACGATATCCGCTTTGTGGAAGACAACTGGGAAGATGCAGCAGTTGGAGCCTGGGGTGTGGGCTGGGAAGTTTGGCTCGATGGCATGGAAATTACTCAATTTACCTATTTCCAGCAGTGCGGTGGTCTGGATTGCCGTCCGGTTTCGATCGAAATCACTTACGGGTTAGAAAGACTGACCATGTACCTGCAGGGGAAAGACGCCATTGCCCAGATTCAGTGGAATGATCGCCTGACCTATGGAGATGTTCACCTGCAAGGAGAAATCGAACATTCCACCTACAACTTTGAGGCGTCTACTCCCGAAACCCTGTTTACACTATTTGGACTATACGAACAAGAAGCGAAGCAACTTCTGGATCGAAACCTAGTTCTCCCCAGTTTGGATTACGTCCTGAAGTGTTCCCACACCTTCAACCTGCTCGATGCCAGAGGCGTTATCTCCGTCACGGAGCGGACCCGTTACATTGGCAGAATTCGTGGATTAGCCCGTCAGGTTGCCCAGCTTTACCTAAAGCAGCGAGAAGAGTTGGGGTTCCCCCTACTGGCTAACCAGAAAACGTTATCCGCTGTGTAATTCCAAACACCTTGTAAATATTCCCAGCCTTGTTTAGAGACATGGGCTGCTGACTCGTCCTGTTGCAGACATCGCAACCGGCAGATTTTTACTGAAAACAATTTAGAACCACAGAGATTTAGGGGCTGTTGCATGACTCCAGCGGCTGGCATCATTCTATGTTTGGCTTACATTCTGGGCCTGGTTGCCACAGTCATTCCTCAAAAAATTTTGGGCTTTCCTGCAGGAGGAATAGGAGTACTGGCCCTTTGCCTTGGAATCGGAAGAACCGTGCCCTACTTTCGCAGGAGAGGCGTATCAACCCGGCTGTGGGTATTTGCCGGAGTCATGGGTTTACTGGCCAGCCTCTATCTCACGATCCGAATCCCCCAACCCGCCGGGAACGATGTCCTGCGATCGATCTCGCAAGATGGGGAAAAACCTCATCTGGTCACCATCCGAGGCAATATTCTCAGTACGGCTCGACTCACCCGTAGCCAGAAAGCCCAATTCTGGCTCCAGGCGAGCCATTTAGAGGAAAACCCATCTGGAGGCCCTCCAGGGAAGGCAGTCAGCGGGAAGCTCTATGTTACAGTTCCCCTGCTTCAGGCCACGGGCTTACGACCAGGACAGACTATTGCAGTTACCGGAACCTTATACCAACCGCAGGGTGCTACGAATCCAGGTGGATTCAACTTTCAAGCCTATCTAGCCCAGGAAGGGGGATTTACCGGTTTAAAAGGGCAGCAAGTTCATTTACCTGCCGATCGCCCCCCCAGAAAATGGAGTTGGTGGGCCATCCAACAAAGAATTATCCGATCACAAGTGCGCTGGACAGGCAGTCCGGAAGGCCCCTTAATCAGCGCCATGGTCCTGGGCAGTCGCGTGGTGGATCTTCCCTACGACATTCGCGATCAGTTTGCTCAAGCAGGTTTAGCCCATGCCTTGGCCGCTTCAGGCTTTCAAGTTTCCCTCATTCTGGGTGTGTTATTAAGCCTGACTCGTCGGCTACCCGTGAAAGCCCAGTTTGTTATAGGAGCAGGGGCGATCGGCATTTTCGTCAGCCTGACTGGTCTACAGCCCTCCGTTTTGAGAGCCGCCATCATGGGCATTGCTGCCCTGGTTGCTTTGACCCTGCAGCGCAAGATCAAACCGTTAGGCTCCCTGCTGCTTGCAGCCACCTTACTGTTATTATTCAACCCCCTTTGGATCTGGGATCTGGGATTTCAGTTCAGTTTTCTGGCCACCCTGGGGCTCCTAATCACAGTTCCCGTCTTAACCCAATGGTTGGACTGGATGCCACCCACCCTGACGGCCCTAATCGCTGTGCCAACCGCAGCCTATCTGTGGACCCTGCCCCTGCAACTCTATGCCTTCGGGATGATTTCCCCCTATACCATCCCCATCAACGTCATCACCACGCCCCTAATCGCCATCATCAGTCTCGGTGGTGTCATCAGCGCAGTGCTTGCAGTGCTCTGGCCCCCGATCGGCAGTGCAGCAGCCGGTATGCTGTACTACCCCACCCACTGGTTAATCCAGATCGTGGACAGTAGCCGCCAGTTACCCGGAATCACGATCGCAGCCGGAACCATTTCATCCTTGCAAGTATGCGCTATTTACGGACTGATCCTTCTGGTATGGCTGCATTCCCGATGGCAAAAACGGTGGTGGGCAGCCGGAATCCTGGCGATCGGCCTGGTTGTCATCCCCGCCGTATGGACACAGACCCACTTACTGCAAGCAACCGTTCTGGCCACATCTGATCAGCCGATTCTAGTCGTACAGGACAGGGGGAAAGTCACGTTAGTCAACAGCGGCAACGAGACCACCGCTGGTTTAACCGTGATGCCATTTTTGCAGCAGCAAGGCATCAACCAGATCACCTGGGCTGTAGCCCCAGGACAATGGCAGCAACCAGAAAGCGGCTGGCCCAAGATTCTGCAGCGAGTAGGAGTCCAGACCTTTTATACAGAGTCTCCGAGCAATGGAAAAGCCCCATTTCAAGACATTTCCAGATTACTTCAGCCACGATCGGTCCATCAGCAATCCTTAGTCATCAGCCGTACCTACCAGGCCGGTGCCAATTCCATCAAGCTCCTGAGCTCCAAACCTCCAGTTCTAGAACTACGGATTTTGGGGCAAACCTGGATCTATGTCGGCAACATCGGCAAAGTCAAGGCCCAGAAAGATCTGACCCAGATCCAGCCAACCTCCCCTGTCGATGTCCTGTGGTGGACCGGGAAGCCCTTGCCCAAAGCTTTCCTACAGGCCATCAAGGCCAAAGTTGCGATCGCTTCAGCAAATTCAGTTGATCCGGCAACAGTTCAACTTTTGAACCAGACTCAAACGTCATTGTATTGGACAGGCCGGGATGGGGCCTTGCAATGGACACCCAGCCAAGGATTCAAAGCAGTCCTGAGTTCTACAAATGACGTTTCCTGATCCAACGGTCAGCGATCGCATAGAATAATTGCTGGAGAGGTGGCAGAGCGGTTGAATGCGGCAGACTCGAAATCTGTTTAAGCGAAAGCTTACGGGGGTTCGAATCCCCCCCTCTCCGTTCCCTAAAAGCCTTTACAGAAGTGGGCTTCAGGAATCAAAGAAATTGATAGGCCTAAAATAAAGCCCTGTTTAACCCTTGCCAACAGGGAGGGGACAACCACTGCCTATCTTTCTCCATAGCTAAGGTGATACCTTCCACAGATTCATGGCCTCTCCATCCCTGGATGAAACAGCTTTTTCATGATTCTCAGAGATTAAATAGTCAATCCACATCCAGATCACTGGCTGCTGTTGATCTGGTATAACCAGAGAATCAAATTGTATAAAGAAAAATATTGAAGCTGGTATGACTGAAAATCCCAATATCAGACTGACCATCCACTTCAATGCCCCTGACCTGGACCTGGAAGAGCGCGACAAGCAGGCCCAACAGCTCATCACCGAACTGAAGGATCTAGATGAAGTGGACCGGGTCGATCGGATCCCAGATCCCAACCCCCCCAAAGACAACAAGACCCTGGGGGGGTTTGTGATTGGGTTACTCAAGGCAGAGGTGACGATCGGGAACGGGAAAAAGGTACTGGGCTTCCTGGGCGATCGGCTGGGGGGCAAGCCGATCGAACTCGCCGTCGAAGCCAACGGCAAGAAACTCTCAGTCAAAGCCCACAGCCGCGCCGAACTGGAAGCTGCGATCAAAGCGGCCCAGGACTTTATTGCATCCTAGGTGAGACCTGTGGCAAAGTTCGCCTTATTGATTGGGGTGAGTGAGTATGAGCCAGGGCTGCATCCCCTACCAGGAGCGGCGTTGGACATGGAGGCCATGCAGCGGGTCTTTATCCATCCCAAGATGGGCGAATTCCCCAAAGACTCTGTGATCAGCCTGAAGAACCCCCAGCGACAGGAGATGGAAGAGGCCATCTACCGGCTATTTGCCGATCGCCAGAAAGAGGATCTGCTCCTGTTCTATTTTTCTGGTCATGGCATCAAAGATGAGACCGGCAGACTTTACCTGGCCACCCGTGGCACCCGCAAAGAGAACGGCAGCCTGGTCCCCCCTTCCGCCGTCGCCGCCACCTACCTGCACGATCGGATCAACAGCAGCCGATCGCAGCGCCAGGTTCTGATCCTGGACTGTTGCTTCAGTGGCGCGATCGCCCACGGCATGACCGTGAAAGACGACGGCACGATCGACCTGCAGGCCCAACTAGGCGGTAGGGGCCGCGCCATCCTCACCTCCTCAACAGCAGCAGAGTATTCCTTCGGAGCCGAGGGTGCAGACCCCGCCAGCCCCGGTCTTTCCGTTTACACCCGCTACCTAGTGGAGGGAATTGAGACAGGAGCCGCCGATCGGGATGGGGATGGGGCCATTGCCGTGGAAGAACTCCACGACTACGCCGCCCGACGGGTGAAGGAAGCGGCCCCAGCCATGACCCCCAAAATTTATCCAGTGGAGGAAGGATATCGGATCATCCTGGCCCGATCCCCCAAGGATGACCCCCGACTGAAATATCGCAAAGAGTTCCAGGCCCGAGTCGAAGCAGGCCAAGGCCAGATCTCCGGGTTTGCCCGCCGGTTACTGACCGGGAAGCGGCAGGAATGGGGGCTGCCAGAGGCTGAGGCCCAGGCGATCGAAGCCGAAGTGCTGCAACCCTACGAGGAGTACAAACGGAAACTGCAGGACTATGAACAGGCCCTGGAAGACGAGATCGCCAAGGGATATCCCTTCTCTCCAGCCACCCAAAATGACCTGAAGGACTACCAGAAATATCTGGGCCTGCGGGATGGGGATATTGCAGCGATCGATGCCCGGTTGTTAGGCTCCCGACCAGTGCCCCCAGTTGCCCCAGATCCGGAACCAGCGCATCCGATCTTCAGCTTTGACGTGGTGCGGGTGAATGACCAGGGCCAGGAGATCGATCGGCAACGGCACCAGGCCGAGATATTTACCGAAGCCTTAGGCAACGGCGTGGACCTGGATCTGGTCAAAATTCCGGCAGGCCAGTTCATGATGGGGCAGACAGAGGCAGAGAAGCAGGAACTCCTGAAACAGGTGAGTGAGGCAGATTACCAGAAGTACTTTGCCAGAGAGTTGCCTCGCCATGAGGTTCATATCCTCCGCTTCTGGATGGGCAGATATCCCATCACCCAGGCCCAATGGCGCAGGGTAGCCGCCCTGCCCCAGGTGCAGCGGGAACTGCAGCCCGATCCCTCCCGCTTTAAGGGCGATCGTCTGCCGGTGGAACAGGTCAACTGGTGGGAGGCGGTGGAATTTTGCGATCGGCTCTCCCAGGCCACAGGCCATGCCTATCGCCTCCCCACAGAAGCCGAGTGGGAATATGCCTGTCGGGCCGGAACCACCAGTCCTTTTTATTTCGGGGCAACTATCACCCCAGACCTGGCCAATTATGACGGCAATTACACCTATGGGGCAGGGCCAAAGGGAATTTATCGAGGGAAAACCACGGAGGTGGGGAGTTTTCCGCCTAACGCTTTTGGCCTCTATGACCTGCATGGCAATGTCTGGGAATGGTGTGCGGACCACTGGCATGACGGCTATGGGGCAAAACCAGACGCCTTAAAATTGAATGGAAATACCCCCTGGGAAACGGCTGAAACCAGCTCCCAGAGGGTCGCGCGGGGCGGTTCGTGGATCAACGGTCCGCGCGATTGCCGTGCCGCACTACGCTACAGGTTTGCGCCAGGCGATCGCAACGACAATTGCGGTTTTCGGGTAGTTTGTGTTTCCGCGTGAGGACTCCCATTGCCCTTTACCCTCTTGCCCTCTTGCCCTTTGCTCTATTCCCTTTACTCTGGGAGCGAGCGGAGCGAGCGATCAAATTATTTTTTCAATTCCTTGCCTGCCGTATCCCGACCAGGAAAAATGACGTATGCTGAATCCACTCAGATTTCTCGCTCGTCGAGACCTGAGCTCGGGGCAGGCATACCGAACGGACGCGGGGCGGTTCGTGGATCAACAATCCGCGCAATTGCCGTGCCGCACAACGCAACAGAAATGCGCCAGACGATCGCAACAACAATTGCGGTTTTCGGGTAGTTTGTGTTTCCGCGTGAGCACTCCCCAAGGTCAGAACTGGTAGAAGGGATTCTATCGGGTGTACAGGGGGAGTCCAGACCTGTTCCGGCGAGGAAGGCAACGACCTCCAAAAATAAAGCAGGGTCGGTTAGCCTGGTAGGCGCAAGTCGAACGGTTGGCCGACCCAATCATTGAACATCCCCATCAGATAATGGAAAGATCCCAGCACTCTGTTTGTTGGGTTCCGCCAACGCTTCACCGAACCTACCGGGGCTGCCAGGTTAAAAACTCGACCTGGGGTAAAAGCGGGTCCTGGACGAGGGCAATCCCGGCCAAGCCCCACCGCTCTAACAGGTGGCCCAGTTGGGTGCCCACGATCGTCTCCACTGCAAATCGAGATCCAACCTCTGGGGCATGGGTGTTCAGGTAGCTCAACGCCTCCGCATCCCCTTTAAACAGCAGCAGGTAGCTGGTCGGCTGCGGCTCACCCTGGGAACGGGCCGCCAGATAACGACCATCTTCTTTCGATCGCAGGACGTAATAGATTTGCGACAACATAGAGGTCATAAGGAACCGTATAACCCGCTACTCTGAATTATCGGCCAGGTTCACCCCTTGCGGAAGGGCGATCGAAGGCATCCCTTGCCCTCAAGCTCCGTTAAGCTAAACTTGAATTTTGGCCACCTTCGCGCCAGTCATATTCAGGTTCAGCATGACGATCGAAACAGACAGTTCAGAGGGTCTTCTCCAAGCCGAGTTAGGGACTGAAATTGAGCGGCGGCGAAACTTTGCCATCATTTCTCACCCTGACGCCGGAAAAACTACCCTGACAGAAAAACTGCTGCTGTATGGCGGGGCTATCCATGAAGCGGGAGCGGTTAAGGCCCGGCGGGCACAACGTCATGTCACTTCGGACTGGATGGCGATGGAGCAACAACGGGGGATCTCGATTACCTCTACGGTGCTGCAGTTCGAGTATCGGGGCTGTCAGATCAATTTGCTGGATACCCCTGGCCACCAGGACTTCAGTGAAGACACCTACCGCACCCTGGCGGCGGCTGATAACGCAGTCATGCTGATAGATGCGGCGAAGGGTCTGGAGCCCCAAACCCGAAAGTTGTTTGAGGTCTGCCGGATGCGATCGCTGCCCATTTTTACCTTTGTCAATAAGCTCGATCGGCCTGGACGGGAACCCCTGGAACTGCTGGATGAAATTGAACAGGAACTGGGGCTGCAAACCTATGCGGTCAATTGGCCGATCGGCATGGGTGATCGCTTCCAGGGGGTGTTCGATCGGCAGGAGCGACAGATTCACCTGTTCGAGCGCAGTGCCCACGGCAGTCGAGAGGCGATCGATACCACGATCGACCTCGGGGATCCCCGCATCGAAGCCCTGCTGGAGACAGAACTGTATCACCAATTTAAAGATGATCTGGAGTTACTGGAAGGGCTGGGGCCAGAACTGGATCTGGAGGCTGTCCACCAGGGTAAAATGACTCCCATTTTCTTCGGCAGCGCCATGACCAACTTTGGGGTGGAGTTGTTCCTGAAAACCTTCCTGGACCACGCCCTCAAACCCGGCCCCCACAGCAGCAGCATCGGCGAGATTGCCCCCACCCATCCAGAATTCTCCGGGTTTGTCTTCAAGCTGCAGGCCAATATGGACCCCAAACACCGGGACCGGGTCGCCTTTATTCGGGTCTGTTCGGGCAAGTTCGAGAAGGATATGACAGTGAATCATGCCCGCACGGGTAAGCTTGTGCGGCTCTCCCGTCCGCAAAAGCTCTTTGCTCAAGAACGGGAGTCGATCGAGGCTGCCTACCCTGGCGATGTGATTGGTCTCAACAATCCGGGCGCTTTCGCGATCGGAGACACCATCTATGTGGGTCAGAAACTCGAATATGAAGGAATTCCCTACTTCTCCCCGGAACTGTTCGCTTATCTGAAAAATCCCAACCCCTCCAAGTTCAAACAATTTCACAAAGGGGTGTCGGAACTGAGGGAAGAGGGAGCCGTGCAGATTATGTATTCGGTGGATGAGTCCAAACGGGACCCGATTCTGGCTGCCGTGGGCCAACTGCAATTCGATGTCGTGAGATTTCGGCTGGAGAATGAGTACGGGGTTGAGACGATCCTGGAGATGTTGCCCTACAGTGTCGCCCGCTGGGTTACTGGGGGCTGGGACAAATTGAAGCAGGTGGGCCGCCTCTTTAATACCGTAACGGTAAGGGATATCATGGAGCGGCCCGTCTTACTGTTCAAAAACGAGTGGAATGTTCAACAGGTGCAGGCTGACCACCCGGAGTTGAAGCTGAGTGCGATCGCCCCGGTACCTGGAAGGATGCAAGATGAAGGATAGAGTATGACTTCCTCGACCGACCCTTCCCGTAACCATGATGATGATTTTGATCTGGAAACCATTCCAGAGGATCAATGGCTGGACTACGGTCTGACAGCGCTGAAAGAGGGAGACTATCTGACTGCCCTCTCTTACCTATCTGCGGTGCAACAGTCCCAGGCGGATCAGCCCGATGGCCTGAAGGCTGAGATGGGCATGGTGGCAGCCTATGAGCGCCACGGTCAACCAGATCAGGCGATCGCCCTGTGCCGCAAGTTGACCCAAAGTCCTACCCGTAAAGTCAGGAAGTGGGCTGAGGAAACCCTGGCGGGTCTGGCCGATCGCTATCCCGATATCTTTCAATTAACCGTCAAGGTAGAGGAATCCTCCCAGTCGCCAGCAGAGGCAAACCTGACGGGGTTCGTGCCCCTGGAAGAAGCCCCAGCCAAAGCTAAGGGCAGCCCGACCCGAAAGACAGGCGCGAATCCACCCGTTTTTCGAGATGCCACCAACGCCATCAACAAGACCCCATCCCCAACACCCACTAGCCGAGTGAATCAGGCTCCTATCCAGGCAGATCCGGCTCAAGCAATTTCCCAGGTCAGAACTCCTGACCCAGAATCAACCCAACCTGAACTCTCCCCCCCAGGCTCAAAAATTTACACCCCAGTCTGGAAACAGGCAGAACGAGCCAAACAGTGGCGACCCCTGGGTAAGGTTAATCTCATTCCTTTCTGGCTGATCCAACTGGGCACGGCGATCGTCCTGTTCTGGGTCATTTATATGACTTATACCGTCTCTGTGATCGTTGTCAACACGACCCTGGACATCCTGCCCTTTTTCTTGCCCTTCTGGTACCTGTACTACGTCAATCCAGTTCCCTACATCCTGGTTACCCTGGCTGTCCTATGGCTCGCTTCGCCCTGGCTCCTGGAAAGCATTTTGAAGCTGTTTTATGGGCTCAAACCCCTGCCTATGGCGAAGTTGTCAGCTCGCAGCCCCGAAGCCTCCCGGCTGCTGACTCGCTTTTTCCGGCAGAAAGGGCTGGCTTTACCAAGCTTAAGCGTTTTACCCACTGATTCTCCCCTGGCCCTGACCTATGGCTACCTGCCCCGTAATGCCCGGATTGTGGTGAGCCAGGGGCTGTTGGATCAACTCGCGGATGACGAAATTGCAGCTATTTACGCCACCCAATTAGGCCATATCATCCAGCGAGATGTGATCCTGATGCCGTTAATTGCCCTGGTGACGCAAATTCCTTATCTGATCTATGGACAGGCTGCCAAATTGGGGGATTACCTGGCAGAGAAATGTCGGGATACCAAAGGAACCCTCTTCTATTACCCCCTGCTCCTGGTTTTCCATCTGATCCTGCTGGTTTCAACGGCTGGCTATGGACTGTACCGACTGCTGCGCTGGCCTGCCCTCTGGTTTTCCCGATCGCGCCTCTTCTACAGCGATCGTCTGGCTGTTGAAACTACCGGCAATCCCAATGGCCTGATTCGGGCACTGCTGAAAATTGCGATCGGTCAGGCAGAGGCTATTCAGAAGCAGGGAAAAACCGCCCTCGCAGTCGAAAGCCTGGAACTACTGACTCCCATGGGGCATCAGGTTGGACTGGAACTCGGCAGTCTTTATCGCCAAACCTCCGTGGAAACCGTCCTGAAGTGGGATCTGGTTAACCCTCACCGCCATTGGCTGGCTCTCAACCATTCCCATCCCCTGACGGGCACCCGCCTCTGGCAACTGGCCAGCTACGCTCAACAATGGCGCTTAGAACCAGAGCTGGACCTGCAGACCCTGGGCAACCCCGTTGCGTTGAAAGAAATCCCTCTGGGAGAGCATTTCCAGATCTGGCAGACCCTGGCCCTGCAGGGAGCCCCATTTTTCGGCCTATTTTTGGGGTTGGCGATCGGGGTCATTCTCTGGATTCTGGGCATCCTGGCCTCCCTGCTTGATCTCTGGCAGTTGAGCTGGCTGGTCGGAGATCCATGGTTGCTCGTAGGTTGTCTCCCGATCGGATTCAGTATTGGCACCCTGTTGCGGATCAATCCATTCTTCCGTGACATTCAGCCTAGCCGACTGCGAGGAACCAACACCAAATCCCTGCCTGAGCTGTTGTCTGATCCCAAAGCTCTCCCGATTCAGCACCAGCCGGTCCTATTTCAGGGCAAGCTTCTGGGACGACGTGGCATCGGTAACCGTCTGGGCCAGGATCTGATTCTGCAGACTGAATCAGGGTTGATTAAACTCCACCATGCTTCCACAGTCGGTCCCCTGGGTAGCTTATTCTCCCAGGCCACCCAACCTGTCAGCCTGGTGGGAGAGTCGGTGACTGCGATCGGCTGGTTTCGCCGGGGGGTCACTGCCTGGGTGGATCTGGAATCTCTCCGAACTCCACTGGGCAAGACCAGCTATAGCCATCATCCCCTTTGGTCCACTGTGATCGCCCTGGCCTTTGCCCTGCTGGGTGCCTATATTATCTGGGCTTACGCTGGTCGAGGGTGATGTCGGTACTTTCCCCACCCCGATACCCTAATTCATCCAGACAAACCCGTTAGAGGCCGCTCAAGAATGTTAGTTTTCTTAATAAAGTTTCTTTAGATATCTTGACCTAGTTATTTTCAGGATCTTCCTCTGCAAAGCGGTTATGGGCCTGCAACCGTGATACCTTAGTGAGTGGCATAGATATACTTGAGGCGTTTTGAAAGAGATATCCTTCAGGTTCCAGGCTTCCCTGGACGGCATGCAACGGGGAACTCTGATATCTTTTTGCGAATATCAAAATGTCTTTACAAGAAGAATGTCTTGACAATAAGAAGTTTTCTGGAAAGTTTGCTGGAGGTATCTTTCATGTCTATTCGCCTTTACGTGGGCAATTTGCCCAAAGAACTGGAACGGCAAGAATTAGCAGCCGTTTTTGCTGAGGAAGGGGATGCTGTCACAACCAAGGTAATCACCGATCGCAAGACGGGCAAATGTCGCGGATTTGGGTTTGTCACAGTTCCAACGGACGAGCATGCCGATCAGATCATTGAAAAATTCAATGGCTACATGCTGAAAGAAAGCCCTTTGAAGATTGAGAAGGCTTTACCTCGAGTCAAGGGGAAAGCCAATGGCGAAGAAGCTCAACCTGCTTCTGAAGGGGTCAGCAGCGCTCCCATTAGTAGTGCCCCTGGAAACAACCGTCGTAGTAAGACCAGTAACAACAAAACTCGTCGTAGTGGTTCTTCCCCAACCAGTGAGTCTGATACTGTCCAACCCGATCCCCGCTGGGCTCAGGAACTGGAAAAGCTGAAGCAAATGCTTGCAGCCCAAACCACCAACTGAATTCAGACAGATTGACCCGATTGACTCCTTTGATTGGGAAGTCAGCCTGTGAAGTGATGAAGAAATGAAATGGGATACCATTCATGCTTCATCCTTCACTGTTTTATCTCTGTATTTTTGTGAACGGGCTTAATTAAGCTGCAAACCTGCTGGAAATCCAGACCGGATCAGGGCTGGTGATTTTCTCGACGTAGGTTGAAGTGCTGATTCGGGGGACGAGACCAGAGGCAACTACCCCCATCAGGCAAGTGGAAATACTGAGTCCGGCAAAACGCTATTTTAGATTCAGTAATCTTGACCAAGAAAACCTGCTGTGATCTTTGGCATCGTAGACATAACGCCCGATCCACTGATCATCCATATTCCTCCTCAGACGTAAGAATTGCAGGTTCTTCTATGGTTTTTAAACACCAGGTTAAGGTTGGCTTTCCCCTCTGGCAATATCTGGAACAACCCCTCTTCTCTGCTGATTCCAGACTCATCCTCAACCCCAAACGATTCTGGCAGGCTTATAGAATTCAACTTCTGGAGCGTTGTCTGACCCTCGATTTCAAATCTGAAGGTCACAGCCGAAGTTAGGAGCCCTGTAGAGTCCCACGATAGGCTGTCCTGGAGAGAGGTGGAGACGGCTTGCCTCTTTCAAGAATTGATAAAATTTCAGCCTGAACCTAATAAGTTATCCGGAATCGGTTAAGTCTCTCCGAAAATTTAGAAAATTTGAGTTCCTCTAACTGCTGCACTACTGCAAAGAGGAGAGGAGAGGAGAGATTATGAACCTGCCAGTTTTACAGGATCTGGACCAACCAGAAAGCCAAAGTTTCCAGCCTCCACTGGAGAATGAACATTGTTCCGTTGAAAAGCTTGAGGTTATATTTTTCAGGAGCAACAGTTATCTCAAGGTCTTAGCAGACCTGCAGAACCAATTCGAAGATAAGGCCCAGGAAGTCCAGCTTTTGTTGGAGGCTACTGGTCGGGAAGCCATCCGCACAACCATCCAGCAGCTCACAGTTAAGGCACAGACCGAAACGCTTCCCCAGCCGAGCCCGATCGAAGCGACCGAGGCCCAAGAAGAAACTCCGCCGCCGCAGGCTGACAATCAGGCTGACAATGTTTTAGCTGTAAATGCCCAAAGTCATTCTTCCGCGCCTATGGCTTCTAAGTGGCAGGGAAGAAGAGGCAAAAACTCCGCTTTAACTGCAGCAGAATTAACAGCCCAGCGCGAAGACTATCTACGCCAGGTTGGGCAACTTTTATCAGAACGCCGACGTTCTCAAGGGATGTCTTTAGAAAAACTCCATGAGACTACCCGCATCTCCATGCATTACCTGAAAGCTCTGGAAACAGGTCAGGTCGGGAAATTACCGGAAGTGATCTATGTGCGCGGCTTCATCC
The DNA here is from genome assembly GCF_001939115.1 of Leptolyngbya sp. 'hensonii'. Taxonomy (GTDB): domain Bacteria; phylum Cyanobacteriota; class Cyanobacteriia. The sequence continues at coordinate 13,811 of NZ_MQTZ01000013.1, forward strand.
GTCTGATTGCCAGAGCGTTGGGGCTAGATGGCGATCGACTGGTGACTGATCTTCCCATGCCCAATCCCAATGAAGGCGTTTTACCGTCCTGGCAGCCTGCTGCTCGACCCTCCCCGTCCAAGATGTACCTCAATCCCGTCCATCTGTATCTGGGCTACGCCACCCTGATGGCCGGTGCAGTCGGTGGCCTAAACTATCTGCAATCCTCTCACAGACTGGGATTAGTTCCCCAATCTCCTGCGCCTGAACAGCCTGATTCCCAAGCTGTTCATCACAAAGGAGGGCGTTGCCAGCTTGAACAAAACGCTCAAGGACCAAGGGCCATGGCCGGGCAGGGAATTGCACCCCCCGAAATGCTTTCAGTTCATGCCTTTTAGGGAAGGAAGGGCTTCCAGGTTGCCTTTAGCCTATCCAGAAGAAGCTGGCATCGTCAGACCCAGCCGCTTCCCACGAACCATCACCTTGGAATACTGCACCGGAATCTCGATCACAAACTCAGCCCCTTCGCCAGCTTGAGAAAAAACTCGAAACTGCCCCCGGTGATGATTGACGATCGTTTGATAGCTGACCGCCAATCCTAGTCCAGTTCCCTGACCAATATCCTTAGTCGTGAAAAAGGGGTCAAAAATCCGGGCATGAATCTCTGGAGAAATACCAGGACCATTGTCTGCTATCGCAATCTGCACCTGTTGTTCTTCGGTTTCAGGGTCAATCAACAAATGGGTACGAATGATGATCACCTTATCCGCCATCAGGCTTCGATTCAGGGCTTCGATCGCATTCATCAGTAAGTTCATAAACACCTGGTTTAACAATCGGGGATAGCATTCCACCAGGGGCAGGTGACCATACTGCCGCTCAACTCGAATCTCCCCGTGCAGGTGGTTCTGTAAAATGGCCAGGGTACTCTCTAGTCCCTCATGCAGATCAACCATCTTGCGATCGGCCTCATCCAGACGCGAGAAATTTCTCAGGGACTGGACAATCTCCCGAATCCGTTTGGTCCCCACTTGCATGGAATTAAGAATCCCAAACAGATCTTCGACCAGGAATTCCATCTCGATGTCTTCCATCAATTTCTGAATTTCCAGCGGCGGCTCAGGCAATTGCGCTTCATAAGCCTGCAGGAGTCGGAGCAAATCCTGCACGTAGCGCTGAATATAGGGCAGGTTTCCATAAATAAAACTGACCGGGTTATTAATTTCATGGGCCACACCAGCAACCATTTGCCCCATGCTAGATAGCTTCTCACTCTGGATGAGTTGGGCCTGGGTCAGACGCAATTCTCGCAGAGTCTCAGCCAGATATTGAGCCTGGGCCGCACTTTCAGCAGCCTGTAACTGGGTTTTGGCATACAAATGGGCCTGTTGAATCGAAATGGCCAGTTGATCAGCCACCGCCTGCACCAGCTTCAAGTCATCTGCAGACCAGTAGCGGGTGTGAGAACATTGATTCAGATACAGAATGGCCTGCAGGACTCCCCCTGTTTGCACAGGGACAACCAGGGAAGATTTGATCTGGGCTTGCTGGTATTCCGCATTGTTGGCACCAATGCGATCATCCTGCTCCACGTCAGAAATCACCACAGAATGACCATGCTGGATTACCCACTGGGTAATGGGTCCGTGAGTATCAAAGTCATGAATCGAAGGCGGAAAAGGCTGCCGACAGACCTCATACAAATGCCGACTCTGTAAAGCCAACCCCAGAGAACTATCCATCAGCTTGTCAGAGCATTGTCCCGTTGGTTTTACAGTCCTGATATCTTCCACCAGATGCACCAGGGCACGATCGGCCTCTAAGCCTTCCATCAGATGGGCGATCGCCTGGGTCAAAATGGTTTCCAGGTCAAAGCTCTGGCGAGTCTGAGTCGTAATTTGATTCACCAGCGTTTCTCGCTGGGCCTGCCGCTGGGTCTTTTCATAAAGCTGGGCCTGTTGAATCCCAATTTCCAGTTGCTGGGCGATCGTCTGCATAAAGTCAATTTCAACAGCAGACCAGGCATGGGGGTGATCCATTAGACAGGCAATATACCCAACCGAACTGCCCTGACCCGCAACAGGAATCAGCAGGTTTGTTGCAGTTCCCAGACTCAACAAATGCTGCGGTTCCTGGCCTGGAGAGAGGAAAATCGGTTCAGATTCCAGCAAGGTGGGACTGAAACTATGACCGTTGACCACTAGGTGCCCCTGACTCACCGCAGTTGCAGCACAACCTAATTGCTCCAGAGATACAACCCCCAGCAAAGAAGGTCGATCCAAACGCAATATCCGTTCACAGACAACCTGGAGCTGTCTATTGTCCAGGGAAAACCAGAAAAAAGCACAACAATCGAGCTGGAGTAGGGCCGCAACTTCATCAACAGCCGTCTGGAGGACAATTCTTAATTCCAGCGAATTACGAATCCGATCGACCACGCGACGGAGCAGGGCACTTTGTTGATGAATGGGTAAATCCGGTGTCAACGATCGAGAGTGAGTCAAGGCTACAGCCAGAATAAATAGGTGAAAGAATAGGGGAGGAAGGGGAGGAAGAGATAAAATCTCCAGGGAGACTCGATGAATCGTTCCTAAAGATTTTGGATTAAGTTCTAAAAAAATATAAAGTTAAGAGACGTTAACCCATTATCACCTGACAGGGCAGTCACTTTAGTAGCACAGTATGCAAACCATGCTTCTGTTGCAATTCAGCACCTCTCACTACTGCCGTAAGGCGCGGCTGGCACTGGGCTATAAACAGATTCCCTACCAGGTTCAAAACCTGGTTCCTGGACTCCATGCCCTAAAACTCAAACCCCTCACTGGTACCACCACCTTACCAGTACTCCTACCTCAGATTGCAGGCCAGCCCGCCGCGATCGGTGACTCCACCCGTATCTTTGACTTTTTGGAGTCCCACTGTCCCACCCCTGCGCTCTTCCCAACCGACCCGACCCTGCTCCGATCGGCCCGACTCTTGGAAGACTGGTTGGATGAAAGCATCGGCACCGCCACTCGATTTATCTACTATGACTTCCGGACCCAGGAGGGTCGATCGATTGATCCCTCCTTCACCAGTCAACTAGTGATTCGAGTCGTGCGATCGCAATACAATATCAACTCAGCGACGGTAGCCTTGGCCTCCACCCGTCTGGCCCTGGCCCTGGAAGAACTCGCTTCCCGGTGGCAGGAACAGCCTTACCTGGTAGGCACAAGCCTGACCCTGGCCGACCTAGCCGCCGCCGCTCTCCTCAGTCCACTGGCCTTGATCCCCGCTTATCGCCAGGGCCATCCCTGGCTATTCGAGCGGATCAGTCAGGTCCATCATCAATGCCATGAACCTTTACCCCCTGGTCTGTAAAACCCTGGACTTCATTTGTTCCCATTCCTAAATAACTGTAGGATCACGGTGTTAGCGATCGCGATCCAAGCTACCCATGCACACCCGCATTTCTCCGCCTTTCCTCATCCTCTCACTCTTACTCTATTTCTCACCCATAACCCTGGCCCTGCCTCCCGTAGAGGATACGCCGGAGGAGGTTTTGCGGGCCGAAATTATCACAGAAGCTCGCTCACCGATCGATGGTCAGGCCCTGACGGCAGCCGAGTTCGCCGAATTAGAGGCCATGCTTCAGGTTGATGCCCAAACGATCGTATCCACCCGAATCAGGCAGCAGGTCTTCTTGCTCCGCATTCGGAGAGCCCTGCGCACCCTGCTCCCCCTGTAAAAACCGGACGAAGCCTGAAGTAGAAACCTTCTGCAAAAAGACTCCACTAAAGGCAGAGACCGATTAATTGAGACTTTGGCAATGATTTGGTAGGGTTTAGTACAGTTACTTAATTAAGCTTTACATTCCAACCGGAATGCATTGAATGCCAGCTCAAAATAGGAATGCAACACTAACCCTGGTTAAGACCCTTTCTCCAGTGTCTGAACAGCCAGGATGGGTTTCATCCCGCCAGAGTAAATTGACGGCAGCTCTGTTTTCAATTCAATAACTTCACTTTAAGGATAGGTAGGTTTATGACCCTGACGATTGCCCCTGAGCAAATAGACCGAATTGTTGGGAATCTGCATCAAGACCCCTTTGAGGTTTTAGGTCCCCACCCGGTCACGCAGGATGGCAATACCGTTTGGGTTGTCCGCGCGTATCTGCCCAATGCCGATGCAGCCTGGGTGATTCGCCCTGAAGAACGCACAGAACAGGCCATGCAGTCCGTTCACCACCCCCACTTTTTTGAATGCGTCATCGATACTCCAGAACTGGCAAACTACCAGCTCCGGATCAAAGAGGGGGAACATGAGCGCGTCATTTATGACCCCTATGCATTTCAAACTCCTTTCCTGACTGATTTTGACATTCATCTCTTTTCCGAAGGCAATCACCATCGGATTTATGAAAAACTCGGGGCCCACCTCACAGAAGCCAATCATGTTAAGGGAGTTTACTTCGCGGTTTGGGCTCCCAATGCCCGCAATGTTTCTGTTCTGGGTGACTTCAACCACTGGGATGGCCGCAAGCACCAGATGAGAAGAGGGCCAACGGGGGTCTGGGAATTGTTTATTCCTGGTGTTGGCGAAGGAGACAGCTATAAGTACGAAGTCAAAAATGAGGCGGGGCACATCTATGAGAAGTCTGACCCCCATGGCTTTCAGCAGGAAGTTAGGCCCAAGACAGCCTCGATCGTCACCAATCTGGATTCCTATACCTGGAGCGACTGGGATTGGATGGAACAGCGTCGTCACCACGATAGCCTGACTCAGCCCATATCCGTTTACGAAGTCCATCTGGGTTCCTGGCTGCATGCGGCTTCAGCCGAACCAGCCAAACTAACCAATGGAGAACCGGAGCCAGTTGTGCCGGTGTCCGAGTTAAATCCAGGCGCACGGTTCCTTACCTATCGAGAACTGGCCGATCGCCTGATTCCTTACGTTAAAGATTTGGGCTTTACCCATGTCGAACTCTTGCCGATCGCAGAGCATCCCTTTGATGGATCCTGGGGATATCAGGTCATTGGCTACTATGCCTGTACCTCTCGCTATGGCACCCCCCAAGACTTCATGTACTTTGTTGATCAGTGCCACCAGAACGGCATCGGGGTCATCGTGGACTGGGTACCTGGCCATTTCCCCAAGGATGGCCATGGGTTAGCCACCTTTGACGGAACGGCCCTCTACGAACACGCCGACCCCCGCAAGGGAGAGCACAAGGAATGGGGGACTCTGGTGTTCAACTACGGTCGCCATGAGGTCCGGAATTATCTGGTCGCCAATGCGCTCTTCTGGTTTGATAAGTACCACATTGATGGAATTCGGGTGGATGCTGTTGCCTCCATGCTGTATCTGGATTACTGCCGCAAACCAGGGGAGTGGGTCACAAACCAGTATGGGGGGCGGGAAAATATTGAAGCTGCCGATTTCCTGCGTCAGGTCAATCACGTCATTTTCAGTTATTTCCCTGGCATCCTCTCGATCGCCGAAGAGTCTACGGCATGGCCGATGGTTTCGTGGCCAACCTATGTCGGTGGTTTGGGCTTCAACCTGAAGTGGAACATGGGCTGGATGCACGACATGCTGGACTACTTCCACATGGATCCCTGGTTCCGCCAGTTCCACCAGAACAATGTAACCTTCAGCATCATGTATGCCTTCAGTGAAAATTTCATGCTGGCCCTGTCCCATGATGAAGTTGTCCACGGCAAGAGCAATATGCTCGGTAAAATGCCAGGGGATGAATGGCAAAAGTTTGCCAATCTACGCTGTCTGTTTACCTATATGTTTACCCACCCCGGCAAGAAAACCCTGTTCATGAGCATGGAATTCGGTCAGTGGAGTGAGTGGAATGTCTGGAGTGACCTGGATTGGCACTTGCTGCAATACGAGTCCCACCAGAAGCATTTGCAATTCATTCGGGATCTAAACCGCCTCTACCGGAGTGAACCCGCTCTCCATAACCAGGATTTCTCCTTTGACGGTTTTGAATGGATCGACTGCAGCGATAACCGCCATAGTGTCGTTAGCTTTATTCGGAAGGCCAAAGACTCGGAAAACTTCGTAATTACGGTATGCAATTTCACGCCCCAACCTCACTCCCATTATCGGATTGGGGTTCCAGAGGCAGGATTTTACACCGAAATGTTTAATAGCGATGCCCGTCAATATGGCGGCAGTAATATGGGGAATTTGGGTGGAAAATGGACCGATGAGTGGTCTTACCACAATCGACCTTATTCGATCGACCTTTGCTTACCTCCGCTTGGCGTCCTGATTTTGAAGCTCGATCGGCAGAAAACTTTAGAAGCGATGAAGCCCAAAGCTTTAGAAGAATAACCCTTGACAGTATTTTTACTGATAGGGAAACTTCACCCTGATGAAGGCAGTTTATAGATGTGCAGCAGATGTGTAGACCCCGATCGGATTGAAATACCCTGAAATGAGGTGGGCTTGCCTCCTCCCCGACTGGGCCGTGACCCTACCAGTCCTCCGATCCTGGAGGAACCGTCGATCCTGACCCGCCCACTTCATCTCCCATGACCCAATTCCAACGAATATCCGTCTTCCCTTTTAAGGATGATCTGGGAAAACTTGAGTATCTTTAGACCCTCGCAATACATCCTGTTACAAAGGCTTCTTAAAGAGACTGAATCTAGGGTTTCAGTAATCTGAAGGTTACTGGAAGCAGCTTCGGACTGATATTCTAGAAGCAAGGAAGGTGAGCAAAACATCTTTACTCACGCTTTGTCAAGGGTATTTTGAGGGCTTCTACCCCCCCAAAACATTTCGAAGCGATGTCAGGCGACTCTACTGCAGGAGTCAGTTTTCTGAGGGGCGTAAATTTATGAATGCCAGCGAACTTCTTAACCGCTATTCGGCAGGGGAAAGGGACTTTACGAGAGTCAGCCTATGGGGGGTTATTCTGCGAGAAGCAGACCTCCAGGGCATCAACCTGAGTCAGGCAGATCTCAGTGGTGCAAATCTCCATGGTGTTAACTTAAGCGGTGCTAATCTGAGTGAGGCCAATCTGACTGAAGTTGACCTGAGTGGGGCAGATCTGAGTAGTGCAAATCTATCCAAAGCTGATCTAGATAGCGCGAACCTACGCTGGACGATTCTAACCGGGGCCAATCTGGCTGAGGCCAGTCTGCATCGAGCCCTGCTGAGTAAAGCCCAATTGGCGGGCGCGAACTTGACGGAAGCAAATCTGAATGGTGCTAATCTCTGGGTCGCAAACCTAAGCAAGGCTGTCCTCAGTCGAGCCAGTTTGAAAGGGGCCAATCTGAACGAGGCAGACCTGACCGAGGCCAACCTTTGGGGAGCCAATCTCAATAGCGTCAGCCTGGTAGGTGCCCATCTACAGGGAACTAACCTGAGAGGAGCCTTTTTGTGTGAAGCCCTTTTAAGTGCTAATTTAAGAGGGGCCAACCTGAGTGGGGCCAATCTGAGTCGTGCGATCGTAACCCAGGCTAATTTACAGGAAGCCATTTTAAGTGAGGCCGACCTGAGTGGTGCAAACTTAAGTTCAACTAACATGACTGCAGCCAAACTCAGGGGAGCCAACCTGAGTGAAGCTGATCTGAGCCAGACAGACTTAAGTGAAGCCGTGCTGGTTGAGGCAAACCTGGCAGGAGCCCGATTCAATAACACCAATTTAAGTCGAGCCTTATTACGAGGGGCCGATTTGCGTGGGACGGATTTGCGTCAGGCCCTGTTGGAAGATACCAACCTGAATGGGGTCAATCTGCGCGGCACAACCATGCCTGAGAAAAAAATCCGCCAGTAAGGTTTGTACGCTATGGGTCGGCCACAAGTCATTTTCCTGGATGCAGTGGGTACGCTCTTTGGGATCAGAGGCACTGTCGGCGGGATCTACAGCCGCATCGCAGCATCCTTTGGCGTCACCCTATCCCCAGCAGTTCTGGACCAGTCCTTTCGTCGTAGCTTTCAAGCTGCCGGTCTCCCTGCTTTTCCAGGCGTGGCAAGCCATGAAATCCCGACTCAAGAATTCCTGTGGTGGCAGGCGATCGCTTACCAAACTTTCGAGCAAGCTGATGCCCTGGCCCAGTTTTCTGACTTTGAAGCCTTCTTCAAGGAACTCTTTGCCCACTTCGCTACAGCAGATCCCTGGATCGTTTATCCCGATGTCATTCCGGCGCTTCATTTTTGGCGTTCTCAGGGCATTGAATTGGGTATCCTGTCCAACTTTGACTCTCGCCTCTATGTCGTTCTGGAACACCTGAACCTGGCCCAATTCTTTACCTCGGTCACGATTTCCACCCAGGTTGGGGCGGCCAAACCCAGTCCAGAAATTTTCACGATCGCCCTGGGACAACACCAATGTCCAGTGGAGGCCGCATGGCATATTGGAGACAGTCGCTCTGAAGATTACGAAGGTGCCCTTAAAGCTGGGCTACAGGGGTTCTGGTTGCGTCGAACCAGTTCTCCCATACCAGACAGAGCCATCTCGATCGACCCAGAATTCCCCGAAATACCACCGCCTGCCTCCATCCGCGCCCTGACGGACATCACCTTTGCTTAAACTGCTGACCCTGCATGGGAACAACTGGAGCAGGCTGGAAAGTCGGTCGGTAAGGAATGCAAGAGCGGACCTGACGACTTCCCCGCAAAACTTCCAGGGTAGCTCGACAATCTGGGCAGTTCCAGATTTCCACTGCAAAAGCAGGATCAAGAACCTCAGGCCGGGTTTTGGTCGAGAAACAGTTGGAACAGGTCGGTCTTGCCATAAAAACACACCCTTAAAGAAAAATAAAAAAGTTAATGCTTCAGAATTTATCCTTGAATCTCATTCCATAGAGAGAGACAAATCGCCTAAATCCCTCAGCCATTGTGGCTAAATCCATGGAGTCCGGCCTGATCCCCCGAATCCCAGATCGGGACTGGAATCCCTAGCCCGAAAATAGGATCCACTCCCTTAACTCATGTATAATAAGGGTTTGCAATTTACAATTCAGGCGATCGTTGGAGCTGCTCATGTCTCGCAAATGTCAACTCACGGGTAAGAAGGCGAACAATGCCTACGCTGTTTCCCACTCCCATCGGCGGACCAAGCGCCTACAGGAAGCCAATCTCCAGTGGAAACGCATCTGGTGGCCTCAAGGCAATCGCTGGGTCAGATTGCGACTGTCCACCAAAGCAATTAAAACCCTGGAGCACAAGGGCCTGGAAGCAATGGCCAAAGAAGCTGGCATTAATTTGAATAAGTTTTAAGGAAGTTTTGGCTAGAGGGTAGTTTCTCGTCTCCATCAACTACTCCTCAGCCTTCCTACAAACACGGGCTCTTCAGCATCGGGTTTGGCGGTTAAAACTACTATTAGGGAAGCAAGGCTACGGAAGCAAGGCCCGCTAATGCGGACTTTGCCGATTTGATAAACCGGCCTGGGCCGGTTTTGTTCTGATAGCTGACGGCTAAAGTCGTCAGAACCATAGCTCAAAGCAGCCCACAAAAGCGACCCCGGTTTCCCTTGAAGACTGCCTGGGCTCAGTGGTGAAGGTTAGAAGCCGGGGTTTTGCAGATTTTCGGACCAGATCGCAACTACTTTTTCTTGCCAAATAACCCGCCCATAAAACCAGATTTCTTAGCGTTCTGGTTATTAACCATCTGTTGCCATTCTGGCTGAGTTTGCTTCTCTACCCTGCCCATGAACTTGAATTTCTCTACATCATCAATCTGCAGAGTATAAAGCTTTTCCAGCAACGTATCCGCTACGGTCGAGTAATCAACATCGACATTAGAGGGTCGGTTGATCACAATATTCAGTTGCTCCTTGGCCTGATGCACCTGAAGTGTAACGTTATAAGGGCGGACTGCAAATTGCAGCAGTTCCACGATCTGATCATTGATAGCCATCTTTAAGTCTCCAGGCTCACTGATTCTAAATATTGAAACGTCTCATTCAATATTACGCGATGTCTCGCTGTCTGCACTGAACCGCCCCAGAGGTTCTCTAACCAGGTTTACCAAAATGGGAGAGATTGACAGGGGATTGCAAAGCCCCTGCGATTCATCTACGGGGATGTAGCAAGAGAGCATCCCAGTTTTGCAAGGTTGCCCTCATCCCCCAGCCCCTTCTCCCAAAGAGGGAGAAGGGGAGCCAGGTTCAAAGTCCCTCTCCCGTTCTGGGAGAGGGATTTAGGGAGAGGGCTACAAAAGTGGGATGCACTCTGTAGCAATCCCCCAAGCCCGTTGGAGCGGTGAGCGGAAACGGACAACCTCTATTCAAATCAAGCCATTGGTTTGGACAAGTCGGCTGGTTGAAGGAGGAACCCCCTGGCTTTAGCGAAGCGGGGCCACGGGAAGGATGTCAGCAGACTTGCTATCACGGACCTCTCTTTACTGAAGGGGTATCTACCTCAAACATTCTCTTTTAGCCCTTTTCCAAACCCCTTCAAGATTACTTGAGGTTTGTGATCCAGATCTTAGTGATAAAGAATTCGCCTACCTTATAGTCAAAGCAACAACCTAGTAATAGGTGTTTACGATATCACTTTTGATCTGTTCTCGGTTGATGCATTAAATCTTGTCTTTGTTACTGGAAATGTCGATTTTGTCAAAGTTGTTGATAGCAATTTAGGGTGTCAGGGGTAAACTAACGTATCGTTTCCCTCCCGGACCTGTATCTTGCTTCTATCATGCTTTAGACAAGTCCATCTGATTACAAGAGAACACAAATGCCCGCCGGGTTATTGATGGATACCCTGTTCATATTTTTCATATTACTTAAGCGTTTGGAGATGAATCCGGTTAACAGTTAAATTTACCTGACCATCATCTACCAGTTCCAGAGTTTTTCTACCAGCCTCCCCTATTTTTCGAGAAGTGCAGCCATGGTTACCCGTGATTTTGAGAGATTGACCCAAGAAATCTTCAGACAGGCTCGTAAGCTGGCGAAATCCGTAACGAAGAGCTTCTTCCACTGGCTCCTCCGCAGCTTAATGATTTTGAACCGGCAGGCCCGTTATGATCAGTCCGGCTTCGTTCTGCCAGCAGTGGCGATGGTATCTCTTGTGGTCGTCCTGCTAACCCTGACGATCACCGCAAGATCCTTCGATCGGGCCAAAGTCGCCACCAATGTCCGGGTGAATGAAGTGGTACTGCGCTCTACCATCCCAGCAGTGGACCGGGCCAGAGCCAAACTTCAGGCCCTGTTCTCCGATCCCCTGCTCCCCCGAGGCACCCCGTCTGACTTGGACTTCCGCAACGCCTTGAGCAAGGGAGACCAGTTGAAGAAGTACACCCTGGGAGACGAAGTTCCGCTCCGCCTGGTGTACGACATCGATTTTGGCAGTGGTAAGGACAATGTCATCAAGCGTCTTTATGCCACTGATGCTTCCAAAAACCTGACTGAAAGCGACAGCAAGAAGGAAGAGATTACTGACTCTGCCTGGAAGTTCCCGATCGACACCGACAACGACGGAAAGTTCGACACCTTCACTTTATATAGTATTCAGTTCCGAACACCGCCCGATCGGACTCGCCCCAGAAGCCCGATGGAAGCCAGGGCTCTGCCTCAAGATAATTCCGTGCTGAACAGTGCCTGCGCCAACACCAGCGCCAGTGGTTCCGCCGCGTCTACAGGGGCCGGTGACTGGACCAGACAGGGATCCCAGTTGCGGAAGAGCTTCTTTGTCTATGTGGCGAATGTCCCAATCACGAAAGCTCAGGCCAGCGCTGAAAATACGAAGCTGGGCAAAACCTATTACGAAGCCTTTGAGGGCAGCACTGCCTTTGCAGGGCTCGAACTCCAGCAAGACCGAGCCCAAATCCCACTCAACAATAACGCGGTCTGGGCCGAGGAAGACATCTCCCTGACCGTGTTGCCAGAAATCCGGATTAACGGTCGGGTCCACACGAACGGGAACCTGGGGGTAGGCGGAAACACGTCTGGTGCCACCTACTTCTATCAGGTCAGCAGCCCCTACTCTTGTTTTTATGATCAGGAGAACTCCAAAATCACCGTCGGTGGCAACCTGACCGATAGCAGTGCCGACCAATACACTGATCTAACAGATACCAGTGAAATTCACCGCTTCAATGGCACCAAGGAAGTGGCCGGGGTGAAACCTGCTCCTACCGGTCAGACTACCACTGAGGGGATCACCTCTACCACCCGATCGGTCGCATCGGCCAGTGGTAAGGTTGCCTCCACCAACAGTGCCGCCTTCAACGAACGGCTTTCTCTCCTGATTCGGGCTGCCCTGAACGTCCACGATACAGATGGGGACAACACCGCCCTGCCCAAGGATCCGGAGACGAACAAGCCGATTCCAACCGTGGATAGTGTGAAGAAAACGGACGAGTTTCCGGCTCAGGTGAAGCAAAACTTCGAGAAGAAACTCAACGATAAGAACAACAGTATTCCAGCCCGACAGCTTCTCTCCAATGAACTGGAAACTTATTTCCGAGAGCGGATTCGCCGGGTTCCCTATGCGGAAGTTGCGTCCACCAGTAAGACCGCCAGTGATGTTGCCATTTACAAGCTGGGGACCACCACGCCCTATGTCGATGACAAAACGAGCAATAACTTTGTCTTCGGTAAACCCATAACCAACCCCATTGCGCCTCCCAGCGAATGGATGTCCATTCATGAAACCCTGACCGCAGTAGACCTGAATGTAGATACCGCTAACAAGCTCCTCTATCCCCTGCAGACAGAGCCCAGCCTGCAACAGAATAACGGGGATCCAAAGGAATTCAACCTGGGCGATCGGGTGCTGGTCGGGAACCACCTGCCCCAGATCTGGGCCAAGTTCAAGACCGACCCGGCACCGCCATCGGGTGGCTTCAGCGATTTCGATGCTGCCAATGGCTTCGTCAACCTAGGGGACAAGCAGCCGGTTTACATGAAGGATGCGACGGCGGCCAATAAAACCTCCAAACAGGTGGAATGGAGCAAAACCGATGGTACGGCTCAGGGCACCCAACGCCAACGCCAGAGCCAGATCGACATTCTGCCTGACCTGGGTTCAACCGAGCGGGGCGGATTCTGGGAAGTGGAAGCAGCCCGGATGCCGAAGCCTGATGAACCCGTGGGTGGTCTGCGGGTCATCACCGGAGCCGGGATTTTTGTCGATGACTTGAGCACTGGCCTGGAGCGCACCAAATCTTTCCTGCCTGCCCCCACCCTGACGGCCACGGTGACAGGCAACAAGGATGCTCTAGAACCCCCCAAATTCACCACAGCCAAAGTCACCTCCGGCAACGACAATATCGTGGTCTGGCCCGACTCCATGCCCATGACCGGTGGACCTGGCAAACTGGATCTCAAAGGGGACCTGCAGATGCGGTCTACGGTGGTTTACCACTATGCCGCCGATAGCACCAAGACGATTACCCCGCTGGATGGGGGTGTGGTAGATACCAAGCGCCTGCCAGTCGCTTGTATCAGTAGCTACTATGACCCGACCAGTGCCGAGACGGGTCGGAACATGAAGACCTTTAATGGGTACTCCCTCCCAGATGTCAGCGGGGGGATGGACATCACCACCGACAACGCCACTTTTACCCTGGGAATGCTGGCCAATGGCAATAACCCAGATACGGATCCCAGTACTGCTGGTGTGCTCGATCGGCCCGACAACGCAACCGCTGACCCCCTGAAGAATGGGTCCAATGTGGTCATTGGCAGTGGTCTGGGGGCCAAGTCCAACAACGGGGTCGTCTATCCTGCACCCTACACCAACGCTGGCGGACGGGATTCTGCCATCGGCACCTACCGGACCTACCTGGACCGGCAGGCCCGCCTCGTCTATCCTGATGGTCGGGTGGTGAACCAGGCCCTGCGGGATGCCCTCAAACGCTACGACGATAGCACCACGGACAACGAACTGTTGCAGGATTACTCGGCCATTGACTCGGCCATCTGCTCCCTGAAAATCCTGCTGGATACAAGCTTTACCCCTGCCGCTAGCCCCCCCATCCCCCACGGGGCGATTAAGGAAGCCACCCTGTTGAATGGCCGGGAAGTTCGTTCCCTCAATGCCCTGGCCTTCAATGCTCCCTACGGCAGCAAGACTGCTGGCCGCCCCCTGGCCTCCCAGCAACTCGACCTGCAGAATGCCCAGATTCGGGAAGACCGGAGCAAGCCAGCGACTGATGCGGTGGGGATTAATACCCTGTTTGACCTGCCCCTAGAGCACCGCCAGCCCCTAGAGGTGCGGCTGACGGAGCTGGATATGAACCTGCTGCGCCGGACCAAGATTGGCACCCCAACCAATGCAACTGCCAATAGCTCCAGCAATAACCAGGAATACCTGCTACCCAACAGTGGCATTATCTACGCCACCCGGGATGACGCCCTGCCCGATGCCAGCTACTGCGATACCTCCGCAACGGCCCTGAAGCCCTATTGCTTCACCACAGATGCCAGTTCCCAGTCCCTCGTCAGTTCCACCGACCTGCTCCTTGACCCCAGCCGCCGCCCCCATGGGCTCCGCCTGGTGAATGGGGCGGACCTCTCCCGGGAAAGCTTCTACCGCTTTGCGGAGAAGGGGATGACCCTGGTCACCAACCTGCCCACCTATATCAAGGCAGAATCAGTTTCCTCCTCCTCTCCCCTGGATATTGATGGGGGCTTTAACCTGCACAAGGACCCCACCCAGCGCACCACCAAGAACAGCCTCTCGATTCATCTCCTCAGTACCACCACCCTGCGGGAAGAATTTAAGGACTATCTGGTGGCCCAGATGACCACCGACTGGACCAATTTCTACAACCGCAAAACCCTCAACCCCAGTTTCGCCTGCCGCACTAACCAGACCAATACCTGTGGCACTGGCGATCAGTGGCGGGCTGCCACCATCATCTCGGATGCCCAGACCCTGCTCTCGGCCAACTTCATGGATGGCTTCCGGGACCAAGGGGACTATGACCTGCGGAACAACGCCTACAATGACCAACTGAATCAGTACCTGAGCCAAGGCTTCCTGCCCAACAACTTTCTGAGTAGCTCCCACTGGGTCTTCTCCACCAATATCCCAAACACCAGCAGCAACACCAACCGCAACAACGACTACTATTTCTCTTCCACTGACCCAACCCTGCCCTATATCCCTCGGTTGATGCCCACGGCCACCTATCCACCCCCCTACATGAGTAGGCCCAATCCAGGAGCCACCTGGGCAGCCACCGATCGCTATCAGCCTTACAAGTATCGGAACTCCTACGTCAACAACGGGGTGACGCCGATTCAGCGGCGGATGAACTTCAGCGAATACCTGATGGAAACCTGTACCAGGGTTCCCGTCAGCGAATGTAAGGTCAGAGAATGGGATTCCACCAATAACGAGTGGAAACCAGGGGATTGGCTGGTGAATGATGCCGATCGGGCCTCCGATCCAGAAGTAATCGGGAAGCGGCTGAACGTGATCACGAAGGATCAGACCCCCGCCTCCGGAGCCGTGGCCATCTACTCCGGCACCACGGCTGTCCCTGCCATTCCCGAATGGCAGCGTTACCCCCGCCGGGTGGCCTTCCTGCGGGATAACCGGGAGAAACTTTCGGATGGCAAGAAGAATCCGAATCGCTTCGGCCTGATTCTGGAAGGGGAATCCACCAAGCGCTGTAACGTAGTGCCTGTAGACAACACGAAGTTCACGGAGTTTACGACCCTGCCCGTCACCATTGACGGCTACAACTTTGTCGATGTCACCGCGATTACCGATGCCAATGCGGCCACCACCTTACCTGATGAGGATGAGTGCCGACCCATTCCAATTGGGATCAAGGGAGAGAACACCACGGCCAGCTATACCTTTAATAGCGCTATTCCGGCCATCTATGACGCTGCCACCCCCGCTCTGAATCCCTCCACCACCGGGATCATTCGACCCTTCCCGATCGGGAGCAACATCCGCGTCGGCAACACCATGTACTGTGCCCAGGGTCGCATCTGCTATAGCAATACCTTCCTGGACACCATCACCTACGACCCAGACATCACCACAGCCACCAACTCCTCTGGCTTCGTGATTCCGGCTGGCAACCGGACTGCTGCCAACGGCTTCCGAGATCGGTCCAACAGCAACTTCCCCCGGATGGCGAACAAGGCCCTCTGGTTCTCGGTGGTAATGGATATCAACACCGCCAGCCAGTACACGGGCGGCCCCACACCAACCCCGAAACCGGCCACCCCAACACCCACCTGGACGCCGACGCCGAAGCCGACGCCGAAGCCGACGCCAAAGCCAGCCACCCCAACACCCACGCCGAAACCGGCCACCCCAACGCCCACGCCGAAGCCCACCCCCACCCTCGGACCTGGTTCCTACCTCCCTGGCGAGACCCGGGTGGCCGCCGGTACTGGGCAATCGGGAACTCAACCCGCAGGACCCCATCCTGCCCTGGTTGCAGCCCGACCCACAGAATCCACCGGTTTAGGGGGCCTGGTGAACCGCTTCCTGTTCGGCGCACCGGCCCAGGCTACCGAGCCTCCGGCCAGCGTACCGGTCCCGGAAGCTGTTGTGGCCAATTTGCCAGATGACTCTTTCCTGATGGCAGCCACGCCCCCAGATTCCCCCGCCCCCTCGGTAGAGCCAGTACCTACCGCTGGCACCAACATGAACTTCTCCCAACTGGTAAATGGGCGCTATGACAAGCGGGGTCCAAGAGAATCTGGAGGGGCCAACAACAGCCGGGCCGGGAAGCTTCGCTCCCTGTACATCCATCGCATGCCCCTGTTGAGTGACAGTGATCCAACCACCTGGACAGGGACTAAAGATGGCATTGACCTTGCGGGTCAACCAGTTCTGACGCCGGTGCTGCAAATTCACAATCCCAACGGGGATGCTAACGACTATGGGGGTTGTAGCGGTGGCGTCTTCAGTGGCAACATGATGTTTGGGGAGGCGGTCAACTCCATCAGCAGTTGCGGCTCCTCCATCAACATGACCCAGTCCTGGGTGCAGGTTGCTTCTGAATCCATGTTCAACGTGGTCAGTGTGGCGGGTAGTTCTCCGGCCATGGCTGGAACCCCCGGCAGTGACACCAAGTACCGGGATACCAAGTCAGGTGGAGGTTTGCAGAACTTCCCCCGCTTCCTGGAAGCCTGGAGTGACAATACAGGATCAATCCCAGCCCGAATTAGCGGCAGTCTGATTCAGTCCAAAGCCAGTGCCTATGCTACTGCGCCCTTCCAACCTGTGGATGAATCCCAGCGAGCCTCGGCCTTCTTTACCGACACCACGACTCCGGCTCCGTCCTCTGATTACACCAATAACTACAGTAGCTTTGCAGGTGAACGGACCTACCGCTACCGGGGCGGCGTTGTCGGTGGGATTGCCTCCTACTACCTGGCACCGAAACGGTACTGGGGTTATGATGTGGGTCTACTGTCCCAGTCCCCTGACCTGTTTGCCCAGCGATTTACCAAACCCTCCACCGATCGACCCACCGAGTTCTATCGGGAAGTCAGTCGGGAAGATGCCTGGGTCAAGATCCTCCTCTGCGCTGGTCAGCGGAAAGATCCCACCAGTGCCACCACAGACTACGAGTATGCTATCGATACGGTGCTGCATCCCAAGAAGTTTGGTTTAACCCCTGGCAGCGAGTGCAGAGCCCTGGCTGACTATAAGGATTAGGAGGCATAACCATGATGATGCGTGGCTTGAAACAACTGCATCGCCGGAGCCGGAAATCTCGTATCCCGGCTCCTCCCAGAAAACCAGGGGCAGGCAATGGCTTCCATGCCGGGTTCTCCATTCTGGAACCCCTGATCGCGATTCTCGTCGTCGCCATCCTGCTCTCTGCGATCGCCCCAATTCTGGCCTTCTCGGCTGCCACCCGCCTCCAGGCCAGGCGAGTGGAGCTGGCCACCCAGGCAGCCAGAGGGTATATTGACCTGGTGGAGAAAGACCCCCGGAAACGGCCTCCCTTTATCAGTGGCTTTGCACTGGCCCCCTCAGCCACCGGGGGAAACACCTTCCTGAGCCAGCTCCCTCCCCCAGACAACCTGGCCCTGAACTGTCCGGTTTCCGACGCTTACTGTCAACAACCCGTAGGTCTGTTTTGCATCAACTATGACAATAGACCGGGCTGTGATGCTAAAAGCTCGCGAGACATGATCATTCAGGCCCTGCGAACCACCACAAAAGCAACACCCACCTCGACCACGGTAACGTTTCCGATGACGGATTATCCGGAAGACCCCTATAACCCCAACGTCAAGAGCACAGCGGATGACGACTATGCTAAAGGCTATAGGATAGCCGTTCGGGTTTATCGAGCGGCTTCCTTCGATGGCCAGAATGTCAATGCGTTCAAAGACCGGGCTGGAGCCAAAAATCAGTCTGCCGTCACCCGGGGGGTGGGCAATGCCAAGCGCCAGTTGGTGGAACTGACCACGGAGGTTTATAACACTGACAGCAACAGCAACCCCGTGCCTGCGATTTCAGACCTGTGCAAACGTCTGACTCCCGGCACAGACTTAAAGAACGATCTGTCCAAATGTATCAGTAACTAGTCAGGAGCCCGCCATGGTGCCTTTTCTACTGAAACTCCTCCATGTGACCCGGCAGCGTCGTCGATCGGCCCCCCGAACTGCAGGCTTCACCCTGCTGGAACTGTTGATCGCCCTGGCTATGGGCTTAATCATTGTGATGACGCTGCTGGGGTTTGTGAATAACGTGATCCAGACCGATCGACAGGAACAGGCTAAGTCCACCTCAGAACAGGAGGTTCAGTCTGCCCTCGACTTCATCGCCAGTGACCTGCGGGAAGCCGTCTACATCTACGATCAGGATGGTGTCACGCGCAACAAAGATACCTCATCCCCATTTGATGCCACAAAATCTGGGATCCGGGACCAGATCCCGCCCGTCGTTCCAACCACAGGTTGTGATGATGCCACGACCTGTTCCCCAGTCCTGGTATTCTGGAAACGGAGTCCTCGACCCAGTACCCTACCAACGGTGAGTGCTAGTGGGACCGTTACCCTGAACCAGGATGATGCCTTTGTCTATTCTCTCGTAGCTTATTATCTGATTAACAAAAAAGATCCGGGTTGGCGGGGAACAGCCCGCATTGGCCGGTTCGTCTTGCGGGATGGGGTGAGAGATCCCGGTAAAGATCCTTCCGTAGAGCCCCCCTATGTCGAACTGGATGCAGCCCAGACTGCCTGTGATACCTACCTGGCTACAGCCAAACCCCCTGATAATTGTCTGGCTCCACAACCGGGCTTTGCCTTGTTCGGATTGGACAAGGGTGAAACCAAAAACAGCATGAATAGCTGGACCAAGGGACCAGCAGCCTATTCCAACGGAGCAAACTGGTCCAATCCAGTAAGCGTTCTGGTTGACTTCATTGATGCAGACAATCAGGCAGTCGATCCCAACGTTTGCAAGACCCTTTCTGCTACGGCCAGGTTGGTCAAGCCTGTCTTTAATGCCACCACTGATGGAACCACAGCTGATTCTCAGACTACGGGCACCTACTATACCCAGTCCCGAGGGTTTTATGCCTGTGTCGATGCCGCTCAACAACTGGCTAAAGTCTACATTCGAGGAAATTCCCTCCCCCGCATTCGGAATAAGGATATTAAACCAGAAGCCGTTCAATATAATGCCAGTCGGGCCAGTTACTTTCCTGCTTCCAATACGCCCACCATCCAGGCCCGTGGATTCCTGAACAACAACTAACCTGGGAATATTTAGGATATGAGTCAGCATCTTCTGCTTCTGCTCAAGTCTCTGCAAGATCGATCAGTCCGTTCTGACCGAGTCAAGGCCAATGCTCACCGTGGATTCACCTTGATCGAACTGCTGATTGTCGTCGTCATTATCGGGGTCATCGCTGCTGCCTCTGTTCCTGGATATTTGACCTTTATCAACCGTAGCCGGATCAACACCGTTCAGGACAATGTGCTCAGAGCCATTAAAGAAGCGCAAAGTAAGGCTCAAACCGAGAAGAACGCCTACAGCGTCAGCTTCCGGGAGAGAAGCGGCATTGTGGAGTACGCCGTCCATCGCTATGAAGTCAACCCTTACGGCAGCACGAATCCAGCCCTCTGGAAAAAATTGACCAATTCTGAGATTAAGCAGGGACAGGTCATTTTACGCACCAATATCAACACCGCAACATCAGTAGCCACTGCTGCATCCACCGATGCGGCAAGTTGGCTGCAGAAAATGCAGAATACCCCCAACCCGTTGCTAGCAACAACCGTTAAAGACCAAAACTTTGGAACCATTACCTTCGACTCCAAAGGGGCTCTACCAGAAGCGAGCAACATTGGTGACCAGGGACTGAATGTTACCGTGGCCCTGCGCTCCCCCGGTGGGCTACCCAGTACCCAGACCAAACGCTGTGTCATTCTCCAAACTATTATTGCCACCCTGCGACCGGAGCGGGAAGGAAAGTGCCTGTCCTGGTAAGTGAACAGGGAAGACTTCCCCAGGGTTCACCTTTTTGCGATACTTTCCAGATGATGGGTAGCCGCAATTCGCACTTCGTTCACGGGCACTCCCTCCCATTCATACTGCAACAATTTCTCCAGGGCAGCCCTGGGGGTTGTTGGGTTGCGAGCCACAGCCAGGGGAATCAGGCAGTCTTCATCAGCCGGATCCTGATCGTCCGCCAACATTGCCAACACAGGAGCCGGAGTCTTGGGATGGTTAGCAACAGCTAACCGCACCTGCCAATCCTGATCCTGAGCCAACTGTTCTAGAACCCTAATGGGAATTTTGCTATTCTCGGCCATAATTTTGCGAATCCCCGAGAAGGGACTTTGGGCCAGCACGGCTAATTGCTCAGGGGCCAGATCCTCACGTCTGGCAGACTCCATGTCTTCAGCCAGGGCTGGATTTTCCATCAATTCAGCATTATAGCTATCGGCCAGTGCTTCTAGGACAGATCTCGGGGTGGCCGGATTCAGGGCAATACCCCTGCAAATATGCCAGTCTTCAGATCGCATCAGATTCTCCAGAATCCTTGCTGGTGTCTTTGGATTGCGGGCGACGATCGCAGCCAAATTTCTGAACGACTCGTCATACAGGACTACTTCAAGTGCCCCGAAGGGCGCATGGGGATGGGCAGCAATTAACGAATAGAGTTCCAGCTTAAGCGGGTCGTCGATCGTAACATCTGCCAATGCAGTCAGGATCGTTTCCAGCTCGGCGATCGGGGTTAGCGGATCCTCAACAGCCCTGATCCAGGCAGTTGCAGTTTCAGATGGGATAGACATACATCAGTCCATATCTGTTGCCGTTTAAAGTGGGTCTCCTCTAAAATGCCGATGCTGAGAAACCGATGCCAGCCACGCAAAGGGAGAGCCTACATCTTAGAATAAAGGTTTGAACCTTAATCCTGAACGTACTGATCCCATGCCTACTCCCCTGAGCGGCGCACAAATCCGGCAAAAATTCCTTGACTTCTATGCAGCCAGAGGCCATCAAGTCCTCTCCAGTGCCTCCCTGGTACCCGAAGACCCCACCGTTCTGCTCACGATCGCAGGCATGCTCCCGTTCAAACCCATTTTCCTGGGGCAGCGATCGCCGGAATTTCCCCGTGCTACCACCGCTCAGAAGTGCATTCGGACCAACGACATTGAAAATGTAGGCCGTACTGCCCGACACCATACCTTCTTCGAGATGCTGGGGAATTTCAGCTTTGGGGATTATTTCAAGGAACAGGCGATCGCTTGGGCCTGGGAACTCTCAACCGAGGTCTACGGCCTGCCCCCAGAAAGGCTGGTGGTCAGCGTCTTCGAAGACGATGAGGAAGCCTTCAGCCTCTGGCGCGACCACATTGGGATTCCGGCCCATCGGATTCAACGCATGGGCGAGAAGGACAACTTCTGGGTTTCCGGTCCCACCGGTCCCTGTGGTCCCTGTTCGGAGATTTACTACGACTTCCATCCCGAAAAAGGGGATGCCCAGCTTGACCTGGAAGACGACACCCGGTTCATTGAGTTCTACAACCTGGTGTTTATGCAATACAACCGGGACGTTGATGGCAAGCTGACGCCCCTGCAGAGCCAGAATATCGATACTGGCCTGGGCCTGGAGCGCATGGCCCAGATCCTGCAGCAGGTGCCCAATAATTACGAGACCGATCTGATCTTTCCGATCGTCAAAACAGCCGCAGAGCTAGCCGGGATTGACTATGCCCAGGCAGACGATCGCACCAAAGTTTCCCTGAAGGTAATTGGGGACCACATCCGCTCCGTGGTTCACATGATTGCCGATGGCATTACTGCGTCCAATATTGGCCGGGGCTATGTGCTGCGGCGGCTGTTGCGCCGGGTGGTCCGCCATGGGCGGCTGATTGGGATTACGGGTGAGTTCACCCCCCAAGTAGCCGAGACGGCGATCGTCCTCTCAGAGGAGGCTTATCCCAATGTGCGCACCCGAGCAGAGGTGATTAAGGCCGAGCTGCAGCGGGAAGAATCCCGCTTCCTCAAAACCCTGGAACGGGGAGAAAAACTGCTGACCGAAATTCTGGAGCGCGTTCCATCCGGGGGACAAATCTCTGGGCGAGATGCCTTCACCCTGTACGACACCTATGGCTTCCCCCTGGAACTGACCCAGGAAATTGCAGCAGAGAAAGGGTTGACCGTGGATATTCCCGGCTATGAGACAGCCATGAAAGAGCAGCAGGAAATGGCTCAGGCGGCCCATGAAACGATCGATCTGACCGTCCAGGGCACCCTGGACCAACTGGCCGCCCAGGTTCATGAAACTGAATTCCTGGGCTATAGCCAGTTTGAAACACCTGCCGAGATCAGAGTATTGCTGGTGAAAGGCGAGCCTGTCGAAGCCGCCAGCGCTGGCACCGAGGTACAGGTGGTGCTGGATCAGACCCCCTTCTACGCTGAATCCGGGGGTCAGATCGGCGATCGGGGCTATCTCTCTGGGGATACGGTCGTGGTCCGAATTGAGGACGTGCAAAAAGAGGGGGCGATCTTCGTTCACTTTGGCCGGGTAGAACGGGGAACCCTGCAGGCGGGAGATCGGGTCAAGGCTCAGATCGATCGGGCCTGTCGGCGACGGGTCCAGGCCCACCATACGGCTACCCACCTACTGCAGGCAGCCCTGAAGCAAATCGTGGACGATTCTGTATCCCAGGCCGGGTCCCTGGTTTCCTTCGATCGGCTACGGTTTGACTTCAACTGTCCCCGTGCCCTCACCCCTGAGGAAATACAGCAGGTGGAAGATCAGGTCAATACCTGGATTGCTGAAGCTCATACGGCCCAGATCTCGATTTTGCCCCTGACTGAAGCCAAAGCGAAGGGAGCGATCGCCATGTTCGGCGAGAAGTATGCCGATGAAGTCCGGGTGCTGGATTTTCCGGGGGTTTCCATGGAACTCTGTGGGGGCACCCATGTCAGCAATACGGCAGAGATTGGTCTGTTCAAGATCATTGCTGAAGCTGGTGTGGCCTCCGGGATTCGTCGAATCGAGGCAATAGCCGGTCCAGCCGTCTTGGAATACCTAAATCTGCGAGATCGGGTGGTGCGGGAACTGGGCGATCGGTTCAAGGCCAAGCTAGAAGAGCTGCCCGATCGGATCACCAGTCTCCAGCATGAACTGAAGACAGCCCAGAAGCAACTGGAAGCTCTGCGGGCTGAACTGGCCCTGAGTCAGGCCGATCAACTGTTAGCCACAGCAGCCTCGATCGGGGATTTCAACCTGCTGGTGGCCCAGATGGAAGGTGTCGATGCTGAATCCCTCAAGACAGCAGCGGAACGGCTATTGCAAAAGCTGGGGGAGGGAGCGGTCGTTCTCGGTTCTGTATCGGAACCAGAGAAGGTGAGCCTGGTGGCGGCGTTCAGCCCCACCGTGACCCAGCGAGGTCTTCAGGCTGGCAAGTTCATTGGTGCGATCGCTAAATTCTGTGGCGGCGGCGGCGGCGGTCGCCCGAACCTGGCCCAGGCCGGGGGACGGGACAGCAGCAAGTTGCCAGAGGCCCTTGCCATTGCGGAGCAGCAGTTGCGGGAGTCGTTGGGTCCGTAACCCTTAATATCCATTCATCAACTGTTTTTGCTGTCTGTTGCTATTCATCACAAATCGCTCTGGATGCGAAGGGTCGAGGGGGTCCCAGTCTAAAATTTTTCCAGCCCCTCTCACCATCCTTGCAACCTATGCCTTTCCAGCCCTCTCCTCAACTCTGGATCTATGACACTACCCTCCGAGACGGAGCCCAGCGGGAAGGGCTATCTCTCTCGATCGAAGACAAGCTGCGGATTGCCCGTCGTCTGGATCAACTGGGAGTTCCATTTATTGAAGGCGGCTGGCCAGGGGCGAATCCGAAGGATGTCCAATTCTTCTGGCAGTTGCAGGAGGAACCCTTAACCCAGGCCGAAGTCGTGGCTTTCTGTTCCACCCGGCGGCCCAGACGATCGGCAGCGGAGGATCCCCTCTTACAACCGATTCTGGCAGCAGGGACGCGCTGGGTCACGATTTTCGGCAAATCCTGGGATCTGCATGTCACCGAGGGGCTGAAAACTACCCTGGAAGAGAATCTGGAGATGATCCGGGATACGATCGTTTACCTCCGGAGTCAAAACCGGCGTGTTATCTACGATGCCGAGCACTGGTTTGATGGCTACAAACAAAATCCCGCCTACGCGCTGGAAACCCTGGGGGCAGCGATCGAGGCCGGGGCCGAATGGCTGGTCTTTTGTGACACCAACGGGGGAACCTTACCCCATGAAGTCGCTCGCATGGTGGGAGAGGTTGCCAGCATTGTTCAGAGCAGGAGGTTCAAAACACCCCTGCCAGATCTGCAACAGCAATCCAGTTTCCCGTTGCTGGGAATCCATACTCACAATGATTCCGAGACAGCGGTCGCAAATGCCCTGGCAGCCGTGATGGAAGGGGCTCAAATGATCCAGGGGACCATCAATGGATATGGGGAACGGTGTGGCAACGCCAATCTCTGTTCATTGATTCCCAACTTACAGATCAAGATGGGGTATCCCTGTATTCGAGAAGATCAACTAGCCAAGCTCACCGAAACCAGTCGCTTTGTGAGTGAAGTCGTCAACCTGGCTCCGAATGACCATGCTGCTTTTGTCGGCCTGTCGGCCTTCGCCCACAAAGGGGGCATCCATGTCAGCGCTGTGGAGCGTAATCCCCTCACCTACGAGCACCTGCGGCCCGAACAGGTCGGGAATCGCCGCCGGATTGTGGTATCTGAACAATCCGGGGTGAGCAACATTCTGGCCAAGGCTCGCAGTTTTGGCATTGAGCTAGATAAGGAAGACACCACCTGTCGGCAAATTCTGCAGCACTTGAAACAACTGGAAAGTGAAGGGTATCAATTTGAAGGTGCAGAAGCCAGTTTTGAGTTACTGATGCGGGAAGCCCTGGGTCAGCGTCATTCTCTGTTTGATCTCAAGGGTCTGCACGTCCATTACGATCTGGAATCAGGAACGGCTTTATTAGAACAAAATTCCCTGGCTACGGTGAAGCTAGCCGTTGATGGCCGCATGATCCTGGAAGCGGCAGAAGGCAATGGCCCCGTTTCAGCCATGGATGCCGCTCTGCGAAAAGCTCTTGTTAACTTCTATCCGGAGATTGACACCTTCCACCTGACGGATTATAAGGTGCGAATTCTGGATGGGACCGCCGGGACCTCTGCTAAGACCAGAGTGCTGATTGAGTCCAGTAATGGTTACCAGCGATGGACTACCGTAGGCGTCTCAGCGAACATTTTGGGGGCTTCCTACCAGGCCGTCGTAGAGGGTCTGGAATATGGGGTACTCCTCCATCAGCAAGCAAAAGCTGCCCTGGCTGCTTCTTCTAATGGTTAATTCTGGGTTTCAACCAGCTACCCCCGTAGCCAGGATCACGTATCAGCAGCCTGTAGCTGTCGCACCGGAATTTCAATCACAAAGGCTGTACCTTGACCCGGTTCAGAAGTGCAGTACAACTTACCCCCATGTTTTTCTGTCACGATTTGATTGCTGATGGATAAGCCCAGGCCCGTACCCTTCCCTACCGCTTTGGTTGTAAAGAAGGGATCAAACAGCCGCGACTGAATCTCTGCAGAAATACCAGGACCATTGTCCGCAATCTGGATGGCCACCCAATCGGGGTTGACCATTCTGGTGCGAATCGAGATCTGACCAGGGCGCTCTGCTATCTCCTCATCGCTCTGCCCCGGGTGAGACTCATCCAATGCATCAATGGCATTGCTGATCAGGTTCATGAACACCTGATTCAGTTGTCCCGCATAGCATTCCACCAATGGCAGAGACTCGTATTCCTTAATCACCTGAATCTCGGGATGTTCTGGCCTAGCCTTCAGCCGGTTCTGCAAGATGGTGAGGGTGCTATCCAGCCCTTGATGCAAATTTACCTGCTTCACTTCCGCCTCATCCAGGCGCGAGAAGTTCCGCAAAGACAGGACAATCTCACGAATTCGATCGGTCCCGAGACGCATGGACTGCAGCAGTTTGATCATATCCTGGGCCAAAAAGTTCAGATCGATCGCCTCGATCTCAGCCTCGATCTCCTGGGGAGGATTCGGATAGTGCTGCTGGTAAAGATTCACCAGTCCCAGTAGATCCTGAGCATAGTCATTCGCATGGGTCAAATTGCCATGAATAAAGTTGACCGGATTGTTAATTTCATGGGCAACCCCGGCAACCAATTGTCCCAGGGAGGACATTTTCTCCGTTTGAATCAACTGCAACTGGGATTGCTTCAACTGCTTCAGGGCATCTACCAGTTGGGCCGTATTTTCTTCTAACACTTGGTTTAACTGTTGCAACTTGAATTCGGCTTCTTCCCGTTCCTGCACTTCCTGTTTCAGCTCGTGAACCGTTTGCCTCAGTTGTCTGGTCCGTTGCTCCACCCGAATTTCCAGTTCCTCATTACTTTTTCGCAGTTCTTCTTCGATGCGTTTGCGATCGGTGATATCCCGCACAATCACCAGCACTTCATTGTCTCCACAAACCACAATTCGCACTTCTTCCGTAAGCAGTTCATTTCCCACCTGAATGTCCTGCTCATAAACCTGAAATTGCCCCGTTTCCAGAGCTAAGCGGGTATGGTGCAGGCGCAACTCAGCCAGGTCGCGGGGAAAATAGGCGTAGATATCCCGGCCCACCATGTTTGCTTCAGACCCAAAGGTCTTAAAGGTCGTTGCAGAAAAGAAATCGAGATAGACTCCCTCTCCAGTCATCCGGATAATCAAATCAGGTAGGGCGCTGATTAAAGCCCGGTGTTTGTCCTCATTTCGCTGAGACTGGCGTTCCGTCTGCTGCAAAGCCGTTCTAAGGCGTTGCTCAGAGCGCCTCGACTCGCTCAACTGCCGTCGCAGAGCCATGATTTTTCGCTGCAAAGTTCCCAGAATTAGTTGAGGTGAATTAAATACTGAAGCTGGCGCAGTCATATCGTTTTCTGCCCTCTCAACACGAAATCCCAATACCCACCCATAGGTTCAATTTAGGCAATTAATGTAAAAAAACTGTGTAGTCAGCTCTTGCACCCCTGCCTAAAGCAGTTTTCATACCAATGGACTCCAGTTAAATTCCCTCAGGATTGGCTGCAACTTATAGCTTTGGTCAGAAACCTGAAGACAATTCCAACAGGTCAATTGCCGAGTCTAGTGAGAGCATCCCAGTTTTGCAAGGTTGCCCACCCAAGGGGAAGCCGCTGCGCGTCTAAATCCCCCAGCCCCTTCTCCCAAAGAGGGAGAAGGGGAGCCAGATTCAAAGTCCCTCTCCCGTTCTGGGAGAGGGATTTAGGGAGAGGGCTACAAAAGTGGGATGCACTCAGTCTAGTGTTGCAACCATTCAAGCACAGGGACCATAACCCAAGCAGCGACAGTTACATTTGAAATTGATTAAAAAAGAATTTAAATCCATCCCTGACCTCAGTTCGTAATAAGCGCGGTTTTGGATGAGTACCAGATCAAGAGCAGAGGCGAGGCAACCCGATGGATGGGTGCTTCTCGTCACAATGTTTCTTGTCTGGATGCGGCCCAATCTTAATTTCTTAATTGGGAGATTTAGAGGATGAAATTCGATAGAAATCGTTGGTTCACGAGCCTGAACCTTTCCCTTGCTAGTACGGTGGTTACTGTGGCAGTGGTTACTTCTAGCTCTATCGCCCAGGCTACGACTTTTCGATTTGACAGTGATCCTTTTGCTGGAAGTACCGCGTTGACAACCCCTGGGCGGCAGGTTGTTGGCAATGAACTCTTTATTCCCACCTTTTCAATCGCGAATGATCAATTTTCCTTCGATCCAGATGTTTTTGGACTAGGAGATTTATCCTTCTTCAATGGATTGGCGACAAATTTGCCCTCGGGGGGCTTAAATGTCATCGTTCTCCAGAATACTGATAATGACAACGACCTGGCGACCCCGTTCAATGCAGGAACTGCTGCCAACCTGATTGCAGCGGAGATTGATATCCCCGGTGCAGGGCTCTTTGTTTACTTCAACAGTGGTCTTAATTTAACCCGACTGGTTTATTCCACGGATTTGAGTGACCCTACCGCCGATCTTAAAATTCTCGCCCGGATTGTTGAGCCAACGGGCCAGGCTGCAATTGACACTCTCCCTCAGTTCACAGCGGCTAATTTTGAGGTGAGAAAGGTTCCGGAATCAAGTCCTGTGGGTGGGCTTGGTTTGGGGCTGGGGGCGATCGGCATTTTCGGCTACGGTCTCAATTATCGTCATAGGAGAACCCCAGGTAGATCTGCAAGCTGAAAGTTGATCTCTGGCCTGTTAAAGTGCTACTGAAGATTATTCATTAAAGTCAACTTAGTTTTTTGTTGGGTAGGGGTATTCTTTGGGATGCCCCTCCTGCCTGTTTCTAGCCTGATAAAGTGCTGTTGAGGAGCAATTTCTGCTTTTTGTGATCATGCCGTCTGAGTTTTTTCCTGCGGACCCAGCGAGTCTAGCCACTCAAACTGATGCAGAGTTATTTCATGCCCTCAAACAGGGACAAACGGCTGCTTTGGCGGTGTTCTACGATCGTTATGCAGATATTGTTTATGGACTGGCGCTTAAACTATTAACGAATCCTGAAGAAGCAGAGGATGTGACCCAAGATGTGTTCTTGACGTTGCATCAAAAAAAGCTCTATGAGCCTACCAGAGGGGCTTTGATTACTTTCTTAACAACGATGGCACATTCACGGGCGATCGAACGATTGCGTTCGCGTAGCACTAAGTTCAATGTTCTCAATCGCTGGCATCGAGAAACAGGCTCTCAAGCTTCTGATGTCAACCCTTTACAGCGAGCAATGAGTGAGGAACAAGCAGAAATGGTGCGTCAGGCTCTGGCTCAATTATCTGACAATGAACAGGAAGTTCTAAAAATTGCATACTACGAAGGGCTGACCCAAGCCGAAATTGCTAACCGCTTAAATCTCCCTCTGGGAACTGTAAAAACTCGATCTCGCCAGGGATTGAGGAAATTGCGCCGAGCTTTGCACAATCTGATCGATTAATTGTCCCATGACCAACCCTCCCCCCCCAGAAAATTGGGAAGACTTGATCGCAGGTTATGTCCTCAGTGACCTCAGTCCAGAGGAGGTCGCTGCAGTTCAACGTCTGCTGGAAGAACATCCCGAATTGGTGGGTGAAACTGAGCGCTTTCAGCAAGCCACCCGTCTGCTGGCTCTTTCTGGTAGCCCTGCCAAGGCACCCTCTCATCTACGGGCAAAAGTGCTGGCATCGGCGAATCGCTCCGTCCCTATCCCTTCCCAAACTTCTCCTAACCGTCAATTGAGCAGATGGGTTTCCTTCTCCCACTTGAGTATTGGATTTGCTAGCACCCTTGCTGCATCACTTGTAGTCTTTTTGGGTTGGGATAATTATCATTTGCGTCAGGAACTAGGGGAAAGCCAGCGCACCCTGAGGGAGGTTAGAAAAGAATTACTGAACAGCCAGACCATCCTGGCAACTTTGCCAAGAGCTATCGCAGGCGTCTTTCCCCTCCAGGGGACGAAAATTGCCAGTACAGCTTCTGGGAATGCAACCTTTACAGCTAAAAATTTGAATATTACAATCGCACTTCAGGGATTACCCGCTCTCCCTGAACAAAAAATCTATCGGCTCTGGGCGCTGGTTGAGGACAGTCCAACACCAATTTTCTGTGGGCAGTTTAAACCTAACTCCCAGGGGGAAGTTACAAGAAGTTGGAGAACCCCTTCTCGAATAGCGAATTCTAACATCTCCGAGGTGTTTGTAACCGCAGAATTGGTGAAGTCGCCTCGATCTCCCCAGGGGCAGATCATTTTGCAACAGCCTCTGTAGTTTTCTGGGAAAATTTACAAGCCTAGGAT